>CAZNCM010000006.1:30511-31593 GCA_964571155.1 uncultured Lyngbya sp.
CTTCGGCAATAGTAAAATGTAGATTGTTAGAGTTTAGCGGAGTCAAAACTCCCTTTCCCGAATCTTTGTGTTTAAAAATATTTCGCTTTGACTCTCTCTAGATGCTGAACCCTAGTTGAGACTAAAACAAGTGTGTTTGAGCGCAGAGTTCAAATCAGTCACCGCAATGCTGCTAAATCTGGCAGTCGGTTAAGATTTACCAAACTACAAACATCTTACCCAGTTCCCCGGATGGCTCTCTCACTTTTTAGTTTCTTTTTGGTTTGAGTGTTAAAATCATTTCTACTCTAGCAGTTTCTTGATCGAGGCGAGTTGCACTAATTCCTAACCCCTGAACTGAGTTGATCAATGCCAAAGCATTGGGTTGAACGGCGATCGCCGGAGCTGCAATCAGATAACCCGTTGCCCAGGTCACTAGCTCCTCAACATCGAGATAAACATAGCTGTGGTTGGCTTGGGGTAATAATTCCGTCACATTTTGATAGCGCGGATTGGCCGTGATCGGGAGTTGGGGTTCTCTTGTAATTGCTTCGACAACAGGCCCTCCAAAGGCAATAAAGACTAAATTCGATTGTAGCCAACCATGTCCAAATAAAGTCCCTTGTTGGGGATCTTTCCATTCAGTGACTTCGACTCCAGCGATCGCTCGTTGTTCAACATTCACCGGAGGATTGCTCCCAGAGACGACTGTATCGAGTTGAGCGAGCATTCTTTCAGCCGCAGGGCGATCGCTCGTTTCGAGCATCAACACCCCGCCCAAGCCCAAAGGAGCCAGCACTCCTTCATCGTTGGCAATCAACCCCAATGCAAATTCACCATCCATCCAGCCAAACACATCTTGATCCGCATCTAAATTAATCGCATTCAGTCCCCGTTTGACTTGTCTGACCACACGATTGAGATCAGAATTGTCTTCGGCTAAAGTGAGAATTTCTGACCAAATTTCCTTAATGCCTTGAGTTTGAATTAATCCAATTGTTTTCGTGGGAAAGCGAGTGACGATCGGATCGAGGTGAGGTTGTTGAGATTGACGGATGGCGCGATCATTGAGTTGAGTTGTGGCTTTGAGACGAATTCCCAGT
>CAZNCM010000006.1:31603-33270 GCA_964571155.1 uncultured Lyngbya sp.
ACCGAGAACCACAGACTTAACAGGCTTGATGTGGGATAAAACCTGCATCGATAACTGAGAAGACGGGGAAACATCAGCCGTGATTTGTTGAATAAAGGTAGAATATTCTGCAATGTAGAGCGTGGCAATGGGATTAGGAACATCAACACTATTGAGAAAAGCCTGATTTGTTCCCGTTAAATTCGCTAAAGAGGGTTCACCCAGAGCAGTCTCAATCGCTCGTTCAATCGCGGTGGGATCGGCAGCGACAATAATATGACTGTTGAGTACGGCAACATTGTACCGTCTGCCTTCTGACTCTGTATACTCAACAATTTCGACACCTTTATAGTCTCGTTGCTGACGTTGAAGATTGGCTTGATCATTAAACTGACGAGCAAAATGCCAAGCTTTGATTGGGTTTTTGATTCCCACAACCATCAACACATCAAAATCTTCCGGTTCTTGTCCATCTTCATTCGGTAAAAGAGCAACCATCACTCCCCCGATCCAAGACTGAAGATCCCGATCAAATTTGAGGCTAGTATCGGCCAAACTTTTTTGTTTAAAAGTCGTTAAACTTTGAGTGATCCAAGTTCGCGCCTCTGGCGTACCAAACTGCTTGAGGTGAGTCAGTGCTTCGGGAGTGGACGAGATAAAAGTTGCCATGCGAGCATCTCCGGGTACAAGCTTGGCACTTTCGGTTACACTATAAGCTCGTACTTTAGCTGTTTTGAGATAAAGTAGACTTGTTAAAGCGCCCACACAAATGACCGTTGCAGCTCCAACCAGCACGTTAAGTTTCTTCAGTGGCATTTTTTCAAGTTCACCGTTTTCAGTTCGCAGTCTCTATTTATCTTAAGAGTTCCCAAAAGAGTCACAAGACAAAAGGCAAAATCTCACATCTCCTCACCTCCCTATCTTCCGACTTCCCTATCTCCTCACCGGGAGTGAATGTTTTAATTGTGTATGAGTCGAGATAAATTGACAACACAGCAGAGAGTCGTCTTGTCGCTCGGTATAATCAAAAACAAGTTGAGATTGATCGTATATCGAGTCACCAACTGAGTCACTCAGCAGTTATAAATTAATGAAAGTAGCAATTACCGGAGCAACAGGATTTGTCGGGACTCGCTTGGTTGAGCGGCTTCACAAAGAAGGACATCAGGGGGTCGTATTCACCCGCAACCCCGAACGCGCCCAGCGTATTTTTCCCACTTCTGCCTATCCCAGTTTAGAAGTTGTCGGCTATACTCCAACCGAATCGGGATCTTGGCAACAGGCGATTTCAGGGTGTCAGGGTGTGGTTAACTTAGCAGGGGCTTCCATTGCAGAGGGACGCTGGACTCCTCAACGCAAACAAGAAATTATCAATAGTCGCGCTTTAGGCACCGAAAAACTTGTCGAAGCGATTGAACACGCTGATTCTAAACCGTCGGTTTTGGTTAATTCTTCGGCAGTCGGTTATTACGGCACCAGCGAAACTGCCATATTTGATGAAACCAGTCCACCTGGGGATGATTTTCTCGCTCAAGTTTGTCAAGCTTGGGAATCTGCTGCTGAAAAGGTCAAGGAAAGCGGAACTCGTCTGGTGATTGTTCGTACCGGAATTGTCTTAGGAATGGGAGGGGCTTTGGCAAAAATGTTAACGCCGTTTAAACTGTTTGCGGGAGGGCCTTTGGGTTCAG
>CAZNCM010000006.1:33280-41442 GCA_964571155.1 uncultured Lyngbya sp.
TGATTTAGTTCGTTTAATGATCTTTGCGCTGACGCATCCTGAAGTTGAAGGAGTGGTTAACGGTACCGCCCCTAACCCCGTTCGGATGGGACAGTTGTGTAATACCCTCGGGGATGTTTTACACCGCCCCTCTTGGCTCCCTGTCCCCGATTTTGCTCTAGAAACCCTGTTGGGAGATTCAGCGAAGTTGGTGCTTGAAGGTCAGCAAGTAATCCCCAAACGCACGGTATCCTACAATTTTGACTACCAATATTCTACTGTTAAGCCTGCCCTAGAAGATATTGTCCGATAATCTTATGACTTCCTCTGACTCTGTTGAATCTTGGGATTTTGATCGCGCTCGTCGCAGTCTCCGACAGGCGATGACTCGGTATTCTAACAAACGACGCCAACGACAAAACCCCCCAGAATTACAAGCAACGCTCAAAACACAGTTGGATATTCTCGCTGCAAGTTTAGATAAACTCGATCAGGGTTTGATCCGAATTGCGGTTTTTGGCTTGGTGAGTCGGGGAAAGTCGGCGGTGTTGAATGCGCTATTGGGAGAACATATTCTGCAAACTGGGCCTTTAAACGGCGTGACTCAATGGCCCCGTTCGGTACGTTGGACGATGCCTTCCCGTTATGATGATCAACGAGATAATATTGCGGTGGAGTTAATTGATACGCCAGGACTCGATGAGGTGGGGGGTCAGGTTCGAGGTGAAATGGCCCAAGAGGTGACTCGTCAGGCGGATTTGATTTTGTTTGTGGTGTCGGGGGATTTGACTCGCACTGAGTATGAAGCGCTTTGTGAGTTGCGAAGATCAACAAAACCTCTAATTGTTGTTTTTAACAAGGTTGACCTCTACACTGATACCGAACAACAGGCGATTTACTACAATTTACAACGGTTAACCGCCCCCGATGCCCTGGATTTTGATTTTGACGATCTAAACTGGGATTCTCCGACCCCCTTGACAGAGGGAGAACAGGCGAAAACAGACTCCTCTCTGTTGGAAGTGGTACGAGTTGCAGCCGAACCTGCTGCGGTTCAAGTTCGGGTTGAATGGCCTGATGGTCGGGTGACTTTGGAATGGGAGACTCCTCCGCCTCAAATTGAGGAGTTGAAAAGTGCGATTGTTAATATTCTTCATCTTGAAGGGCGCTCTCTTTTGGCGTTGAATGCGTTAGTTCAGGCGCGAGAGGCCGAAAAACAGATTGCTCATCAAACGATTAAACTTCAGCAAACCGAAGCTGAGGCGTTAATTTGGCAGTTTACCAAGTATAAAGCGATCGCGATCGCTATTAATCCGATTGCAATTATTGATGTGTTGGCGACCACAATTAGTGACTTGATTTTGATTCGCTCTCTGGCTCGTTTGTATGGTTTACCGATTACTAATTATGAGGCGAGTCAGCTTTTAAGAACGATTTTGTTGAGTGCGGGTGGGATTATTCTCGCGGAGTGGGGAAGTGGGGCAATATTAGGATTAGGTAAAAGTGCTGCTGGATTAGCGACTGATATTTCGACTTATGCGGGTGTGGCTTTGACTCAAGCTTCGATCTCGGCGTATGGAACGTATACGGTGGGTCGAGCGGCTCAGGTTTATCTCGAACAAGGCTGTACCTGGGGAGAATCGGGGATGGATACGGTGATTCAAGAGATTATTAATCAAGTCGATCGCGATACAATTGTTTATCGATTGCGACAAGAATTTACAAAACCTTAAACTTATTTATATTTTTAAGACCAGAAAGGGAAATTATTGCTCCCGAATCACTGATTAAATGATCTGAGAAAAGGTAGGTAAACTAACCCGGATTTGATATGATAGATTAGTGATCACAGTCAGGAATAGGGGAATCAGCACCATCGCTGATTTAAGATGGGCTAGTGTCTTTAGGAGACAAGGGATTAATCATCTTGACTTCACAATTTAACGAGCTTTACTCTAAAACTAAAAACCATTTCAACTCTAAAGGTTAATCACGAGAGTAACTTTTTTGTACTCTAATTTTCTCTATATTGTATCATCAATACTCCGAAAGTTGTTGATTTTACAATTTAACTAGACTCAAGTGGGTTAGAGTTGATGATCATTCAAGCCTAACTAGACTCCTTGTATTGGTCAATCAAGTAATCAGGGTTGCATTTTTAATTACAAATTATCTGATCTAGAATGTAGATTTTGATCGGAAATAAAATCAAACTCTATTAACCATCAATAGAGTCATTATTCTCAATCATGTTATTTTCAAATTAGAGTAATCAAACCATGCTCAAAAATGTGCCGAACCCTGAAAAAAAACGTGAATCTCAAATTGACAACGCTCAATTTAACGACCAACGCGCTCCTAGTATTCTACTTCATCTGGATAAAGGAGCAGCAATTGGTTTAGTCCGAAATCTTATTCTTTTCCTTTGCGATTCTCTATTAATTTCTCTCGGATGGTTGACGGCTAAATGGATTGTTATTAGCACAAAATTTTTTCAAAGTGTTGGATCTTTTGATCTGATTGGAAGTTCACCAGAAGAACCCGGTTTTTTATTCCCTATTTTAGCGATTACCATTAGTATTATCGCCGCCGCAGGTCTTTATAGTCGCCGTGATAGTCGTCGTCGATTTTTACGTTTAATAAGCTGTTTAACCTTGGCACAAGTGATCTTAATTGTGCTAGCTTTTCTCTATAGACCTGGTATATTTTTGTCTCGCTCTCTGTTTGTACTCGCCTGGATTTTTACCGTTGTTTTTGTCTTGTTTGGTCGTTTTTTATTAGAGTTAGCGGTGATTACCGTTCGCAGCAAAGGAATATTAACGCGCAAGATTTTTCTAATTGGAACTCCTCGGGATACGTTAGCTGCCAAAATATCACTGAAACTGATTAGTAATCGAGAATTTCAAGTGGTGGGTCAAATTGATTTATCGACGATTGAAGGACAAAAAAATTGGCCCAAACTTTTAGAAGATATTCAACAACAAGATGTAGGAGAAGTATTTGTTTGTTCTTGGCAATCTATTCCCAATCCGATGTCTTTTTATTGGAGTTTAAAAACCGCAGGAATTAACTTACGAGTGTTACCCGTTGGCTTAGAATTGCCTTATCAATCTCCTCAAATTGAAATGATTGGTCGAATGCCAACGATTCAGTTTTCAACCCCTGCCATTATGGGAACTGATTTCTGGTTGAAACGGGGATTTGATTTAACGGTTGCGGTATTGCTGTTAATTTTTATTAGTCCGATTTTGCTGTTAATTGCAGTTTTAATTAAATTAGACTCACCAGGGCCAATTTTCTACAAACAAACTCGTTTAGGTTTACGAGGGCGGCATTTTAAGGTGTGGAAATTTAGAACAATGGTAATTAACGCTGACCAATTAATGAAAGAATTAGAAGCCAATAACGAACTGAAAGGGGGTGTTTTATTTAAAATGAAAGATGACCCTCGGATTACAAAAGTCGGTAAGTTTTTGCGTAAATATAGTTTGGATGAACTGCCCCAATTAATTAATGTTCTCAGAGGTCAAATGAGTTTAGTTGGGCCGCGTCCCTTGCCTTTACGAGATGTAGAAGGATTTGCACCTCATCACTTTGCCCGACAAAATGTTTTACCCGGAATTACAGGTTTATGGCAGGTTTCTGGACGTTCAGATATTATTGATTTCGAGAATGCTTTTCGTCTGGATGTGATGTATATTAATAACTGGTCACTATTGCTTGATTTTCAGATTTTATGGAAAACGGTTCATGTTGTTTTAAATCGCAAAGGAGCCTATTAACAACTCATTCATTCATTCATTTACTGCGACCATTTTTCGACGGGAAGTACCCGAATAAATTGTAGAAATAATAGAATCAAGTACAACGGATTGAGAAAAACATATCGTTTCCATAACCGTTTCGGTTCTTGCCCCAGTCGAAATGCCCACTCTAAGCCTCCCCGTTGCATCCAACCGGGGGCTTGAGGAATATTACCTGCATGAAAATCAAACGCCGCCCCAACACAAAGAATCGGACAATTGAGTAAATCTCGATGTTCAAACGCCCATGTTTCTTGACGAGGACAGCCTAAACCGACAAATAAAATATCTGTTTCTGAGGTTTGTATTTGTTTGATAAACGCAGCATCTTCTTCGATTGTTAGCGCACGATAAGGGGGAGAAATAGCACCGCAAATTTTAAGATTGGGAAATTTTTGTTGAAGATTAAACTCTAATTTTTCTAACACTTGAGGCGTTGAACCATAAAGAAAAATATTAGCCCCTTGTTGAGCGGCTTTTTCACAAACATATAAGGTTAAATTCGGGCCATAAACTCTATCTTTGAGATTGGTTTTGTAGAGTAAATTCAAAGCCCAACGTACAGGTTGCCCATCTGGACAAACTAAATCAAACCGATTCAGACGATAGCGATAAGCTTTATCTAAAACTGCCGTCATAATCCCATGAACGGGTTGGGCAGCGACAATCAGGGATTGATGATTTTTAGCCCCATTCATCACCTGATTGACTGCACTTTCATAGTCAATAGCGCTGACTTTGACCCCTAAAAGGTTATATTTTCCTAAATCAAGCATTAGAATTCACCGATGAATTTAACCCAAAATTAGGCTAACTCTATTATACTGCGGTTGGAGTACAATTCGGCTGCTTTGTGATGTGATAATTTGCCTCTGCTAAATGCTTTTTTAGAGTGGTTTCCGGGAGTGGCCCTTGTAGATGATGCCACGGGAGAATATCATCTAGATGCCAGTTCTCATAAACATAATAATCGAGTTCCGGTAATTGTCCCCGTAACTCTTTAAAAGCCCGTCGATAACTTCCCAAAGACTCACCATAGCCTCTAACTAATTCTAACAGATGAGAAACTCGGCGATCGCCTCTTGAAATTAAAGCTTGAATAACTGACCATTTATAGCTTTCTGGGCGAAACTCAATGCCGTTTTTACGAAGATTTTTTTCAAGATATTTTAGCCTTTTTTCGGCTTCTGGGTTGACACCCAACCATTGAAAGGGAGTATGAGATTTTGGGACAAAGGTACTACAACCCAGGGTTAGTTTTAAACCGGGAACGGCTTTTTTAAGTTGTTTCATCAAAGCCAACGTTGCTTCTAAATCTTCGGATTCTTCGCCGGGTATCCCCACCATTCCATAGAGTTTTAAAGCTTTTAATCCTCCAGCTTTGGCGTTAATAGCGGCTTGAACAATTTCTTCGTTATCTAGCTTTTTGTTAATAATTTCTCTAATTTTATCGCTTCCACTTTCGATGGCAATGGTCAGACTTTTTGTATCTCGTTTGGCTAAGGTTTCTGCGAGTTGAACGGTAACAGTATTGGTTCTCACAGACGCAATACTTAAGCGAACATCTTCATATTTCGGCTGACTCAAATAATCTAATAATTCGTTAAATTCGGGATGTTGAGTGACAGAAGCCCCCAACAAACCAATCCGTTTCGTAACGGTTAAGCCCTGTTCAATTGCCGGAATTAATGAAGTTTCTAAGCTAGCGGTTCTAAAGGGTAAGGTGAGATAACTCGCCAAACAAAAGCGGCACATTTCAGGACAACTGCGAACCACTTCCACCATGAAAATATTTTCCCAAGCGGCTTTTTCGGTGACAACAGTAGAAGCGGATAAAGTATTTCCGCGATAGGTTTGTTTGTGAACGGTTGCGGGAATTTCTGCTATGATCGGTTCAATAGATGTTATTTTTCCATTTTGACTTTCATAATTCACCTGATACAAACTGGGAACATAAATACCTGGAACTTGAGCAAGATGTTTTAATTTTGTTTGGCGGTTAGCCGTTCTCACTTGTTGATAAGCGGTGATGAAATTGGGTAATAAGTCTTCGCCATCTCCCAATAAAACCAGATCAAAAAAGTCTGCAAAAGGTTCAGGATTAGCGGTTAAAACAGGCCCTCCCCCAAAGACTAACGGATGAGAATCGTCTCTGTTGACTGAACGAATTGGAATATCAAGAAATTCTAAACGTTCTAAAATATTGACATAATCTAATTCCCAAGATACTGAAAATCCGAGTAATTCGGGTTGAGTTGGTAACGGTTCGTGAATATCTGTAAATAGCCGACTAACTTGTACATCGGAACGCAAAGCCAAAGTCGCCCAAACAATTTGATACCCTAAACTGGTAATTCCCACAGTATAGTCGTTGGGAAACGCAAAAATAATCGGAATAGCGTTCATATCCGGTGTCGCCGGAGTAAACAGAAGACGTTCGGAGTCGAAGACAGAAATACTCACAAGCTAAGTTAAAATTCAATAAAGATAAGTAGCAATTTTTGGAAAATTAAAATAGACTTCTAATCTAGTTCAGAAATCTTGCTTACAGAGTTGAAACAATTTACATTCAATCTTAACGATATTTTAGCTTAAAAAAGAGAATTGTTGAAGCCAAGCTCAGGGTGACAATATTCGCCGCAACGATGGGTAAATCGCCAATTAAAGCACCATAAATAATCCACAAAAACACACCCGTACAAAACATCACAAACATTCCCAGGGAAACATCACGAGTTGATTTCGTTTTCCAGGTTTTAATCACTTGTGGTAAAAAAGCAACTGTGGTTAAAGCCCCTGCCAGCAGTCCAATTGCTGTAATTAAAGTCATCCCTACATTACCCTGAATTTAGCCTCTCTCATTCTAATCGCACCCCGTTCTTTTAGGTATTACCTTCTTTTTATTGCGGGTTCACTCTGAAAAACTGACCGAAACTTCTACAGGTTGAGCTTCTAAGCCAATATAACGGGCGCGAATGGTAGTTTTTGCTTGCACAGGCATTAACGGGGTAATCGTCCCGAGAGAGAGCAAATCTCCGGGTTTAAGGCGTATCCCGGCGGCTTTGAGGTCATCTCGTAGCCATAATACTGCTTTGAGAGGATGTCCGAGTAAAGCTGAACTTTGGCCTTGGGCTAATTCTTGTCCACTTTCATCGAATAAAATCACTTGAATATTAGCTAAGCGTTGTTCCCATTCAGGTGTAGTCGCCAGCGGGATAGGTTGACCCAAAACGCCCAAACGCGCCCCAACATTAACAGCAACTAAAGCCGCAGCATTGAGTTTAACATCGCTTTGATAGATTAAATCAGGCAGTTCGATAAAAGGAATCACCGCATCTAAACCCGCAAGCACTTCTTGAGAGGTTGTGGCTTCGTTAATACTATCATCACCGACTCGAACCATTAAATCGGCTTCAAATAGAGGTATAGCCCCAAACTTAGCTGAAACAACAGCGCCATTATCAAGTAACATCTGTTGGAGGAGAACACCCCGCACCGGATGAGTAACGTTAAACCGTTCTTGGGCGATGGGGCTGGTGAGTCCGGCTTTATAACCCACCACTGGGCCTAAATGAGAAGTGAGAACTTGAACAAATTCTTTTTGTAGGGAAATCGCCTGTTCTAGCGTCATATCCTCACTTAACGCAGCAACAGGTTCACGTTTTAGGTAGGTATTTGCTAATTGTTGCGCTAAACTGGAGTCTGTGGCAATTATTTCGGTGGAGAGGAGATCACATTCTCGTTTTGAGGGGAACGACACGCTATCCGATGTCGAGGTTTTGTGAGGAGAGCAAATGGCGTTTATCCCGTTGATCGAAACGAGTGCGTTAGCAGTTGCACAAACCGTAGCAATGGAGAATCGCAGCCACAGATTATTAAGTTGAGTCAGCATTAGTTTCAACAGATAGATCACAGCAGTGTAATCTCACTCATTTGGGTGAGGATTTATCCCCTTGATTTGATTGGGGAAGCCACGGCTGAGATCTTAATATTATCCTAGAAACATTGATTCTCAGCAGATCACAGCATAAAGGTGTGAGTGAATTTAACAAGAGTTTATCGAAATTTGTACATCTTGACTTCTAAAAATACTTAGAGGCTGTTTTGACGGGAGCAAGTGGTTTAAGAAGAGTCATATGAATATTAAACAACTCTTTCAGTCTTTCAATCTATCGAGTTTAGGCGTAACATCTGCTTTATCAGTGGGTGTTGCTGTAACAACTTTAGCCAATGTGATTTCAGTTCGATCTACCTTAGCACTTCAACAAACCCCTGAACCTCAAGCTATTCTGATGCTGGGTGGAAATCCAAATCGAGAAGAATTTACCGCCGAATTTGCCAAAAAACATGATCACTTAGATGTTTGGGTTTCATCGGGTG
>CAZNCM010000006.1:41452-43359 GCA_964571155.1 uncultured Lyngbya sp.
AAACGGGATATTTCTCATGTTTACTTGATCACTTCAGATTTTCATATGTCTCGGGCGATGGCGATTGCTTCGATTGTGTTCGGAAGTCAGGGAATTGCCTTTACTCCTGTTCCGATTCCAACGGAAGGTTATCCTTCTGAGTCAGAGGTTCGGATCGTGCGAGATGTCAGTCGGGCTGTGGTTTGGACGTTTACAGGGTGGGCGGGAGAAAATCTCAATCCTCATTATGCTTTACGCCGGGCGATCGCTGAACAAGATGCGGCACCTCTACCAGAACCGAGTTAACACGAATTTTACATCAAAACATTAAAAATCCCGCTCGTTGTCGAGGGGGATTTATTTTTTGGAATATATAAAAACTTTGGTCAAGCAAAAGTTCTATATATCCGTTGCCCAGTGGCTTCTATCTTACATGGCGGAACCAACACCCACGTAAGAACCATAGAAGAATATACCAACAACCACTAAAACACCGGTTCCAGCAACGGTTGCTACTAACCACAACGGAATTCGGGCTTGTCCAAACACTGTTTTTTACCTCTTATTTCAAAACGTTACGGACTCAATGACAAACTCAATTGAGAATATTATTCTCATTAGTTAAAGAAGTAACTGGAGAATAAAATACCCAGTACAAAAATCAAGAGTAAACCTAAATAAAGAGAAGTCCGGTTTAACTCAACGGGCTGACGATTCCGGTTGGGAGTACGATCCATAAAAATCTCCTAGCGTTGAATAAATTGCATTGCGGCGATCGCACCTAAGAAAAAGACGGTGGGAACAGCCAGGGTGTGAACAGCAAGCCAACGAACGGTAAAAATCGGATAGCTTACAGGTTCATTGGGATTAGAACTGCTAGTCATGTTATTAAACTCCTAATTTAAACTACTTGCCAGTATATTCATCGATCTGTTGTTTCCCGCTAAAGCGATCAGTAACAATCGGAATTTCTTGACGTTCTTGAGTGGGGAAATACTCATCAGGACGGGGAGTTCCAAAAGCATCGTAAGCCAAACCTGTGCTTACAAATAACCAACCTGCAATAAACAATGCGGGAATGGTGATACTATGAATCACCCAATACCGAACACTGGTAATAATATCCCCAAAGGGACGCTCTCCGGTATCACCTGCCATCTCTAAATTCTCCTGATTACAACGGTTTACAAATTTGGATCAGAGACTTGAAATTATACTACGTTTTGAGAGTAGGGTTTTAAAAGCCAATCTCCCCTGCTTTTTAACAGAGGCTGATTCTCTTTTTATCCCGGTTCTTAAAGGAGGGGAATCCTCTATTTCCTTAGTCTCGCATCTGGGCGTTTCAATTCCAAAAGTTTTTCAGGGTCTTAAACGCCTATCACTGTATTATGATACGAAATTTGTGAATTTGTAACAACCCAATTGAGCAATTGATCTCCTTTCATTGAGTTTAGAGTTCAAACTGCCGTTTGGGAAGGCTGACCTGTGTATCTCAGTAGCGTTCCTCTTTGACCCAGGATAAAACCTTTCTCGGAGTTAATAAACTTAATGCGGTTAAAGTTAGCGGGAATATCTTCAACTTGTTTATCTTTAAGCCAAGTTTCTCCCCCATCAAAACTACACACTAAGTTACCACTCCCACCACTGATCCAGATTTCTTCAGGAGTTCGATACGCTAAGTCTAATAATCCCCAACTGGTGGTATATTCAGGTTTAATCGCTTCGCCCCATTCTTCAGAATTTTCGGGATCACTAAATCGGAGTTCACCGCCTCGGGCGATCATCCACAAACGACCATCTTCCCCAAAGCCCATATTTTCTAAACGCTTAGAGCTATAACGGTTGTGGGGTTCCCAAGCTTTTGATCCAGGTGTCCATATCGAATAAAAGTTTCCTTTCGCCGATACAGTCATATATTCACCCTCAGA
>CAZNCM010000006.1:43371-44603 GCA_964571155.1 uncultured Lyngbya sp.
CTTTCCAGTGTTCACCCCCATCTTCTGTGCGATAAATGGCACCGACATCAGTTGTCATTTCTGCTGACTGTGGCCCGAGTGCAACAATATTGTAAGGCGCACCGGGAAGTTTAGAACTTAATTGAATGCGAGTCCAAGAATTTCCGTCATCGGTGGTATGTAATAAAACAGAAGGTTCACCGACGACCCATCCTTCAGAACCCGAGAAACTTACCGAAGCTAACCGCACCTTTTCTTCGCCTAAGTCTAGGGCTTTTGTTTCCCAACTTTTCCCGCTATCGGTTGTTTCTAACAGCGTAGAACTACTACCGACAACCCAACCATGATTCGGGTTTTGTTCTGAAAAAGCGACATCAAATAAATTGGCATCGGTCGCGATGGGAATCAGTTCCCAAGGGTTATAACTGAGGGCGGGCAGATACTTACAACTGGTACACAGGAGAATAACAGCAAATACAACTAGAATTTTTCGCAAAAATTTCATTAAACTCATGGGTTTTAGATCGGTTCAAGTTGCTTTTATTTCAAAGCATACAAGCTCATAAAAAACAGAAAACCTATGGCTAGTCCACCAAAAATAAGTAGGTTTTTTTGTTGAGAGGTCAGTGTATTTACACCTAAGCCATAGTTCAAGTTTTCTTTAAAGCCAGAAGGCCCTTCTTTCGATCCAATGTTGGAAAATTGACTTCTAGGCGCCCCACAAACGGGACAACGCCAGCCAGCGGGAATTTCTTCAAAGGGTGTTCCGGCCGAAACCGCTACCTTTCCCATTGAGGTTCCTTTAGTGGGTTCGTAAACGTACCCACAGGCTCTACATTCGTACTGATCTAGCGGTTGGATTTCAGTAGCTTGATCGCTCATAGCTTAACCTGGAGGAGTCATTAATTCTTAAAATGTCTATTACATAATATTACAGAATCTCACCAAAGTGAATAGGGAACACCGGAATAGGGGACACCGGATCAGGGAATAGGGAATAGGGAACAGGGAAAAGATTACCCAAGGCACCCCTATAATGTATAAAGACAATTGATAGTACACTAGCAGTCAATCAGCCATCGTGTTTATTCTCAGTGGTTATGAATACTTTCTAGGCTTCCTGATTATCTGTAGCCTAGTTCCCCTCCTTGCCCTTGGTGCATCCAAGCTGGTACGTCCTCAAAGCCGAAAGGGTGCGCGACGCACGACCTATGAGTCGGGTTGCGAACCGATCGGTGGTGCTTGGATTCAGT
>CAZNCM010000006.1:44613-45078 GCA_964571155.1 uncultured Lyngbya sp.
ATGTTTGCCTTGGTGTTTGTCATTTTTGACGTGGAGACCGTGTTTCTCTATCCCTGGGCGGTGGCCTTTCACAAGTTGGGATTGTTAGCGTTTATCGAAGCATTGATTTTTATTACCATTCTTGTCATTGCCTTAGTTTACGCATGGCGAAAAGGCGCACTGGAATGGTCTTAAGTAGTTGTTAGTTAGAATTGCATAGAAACTATGACAAGCCAGAGTATTTCCCCAGAAACCGGAAAAATTATCAATCCCATCGAGCGACCTCAAGTTACTCAAGAACTGTCAGAAAATGTGGTTTTAACCACTGTTGATGACCTATATAATTGGGCAAGACTATCGAGTTTGTGGCCGTTGCTTTATGGTACGGCTTGCTGTTTTATTGAATTTGCAGCCTTAATTGGTTCTCGGTTTGACTTTGATCGCTTTGGTTTAGGTAAAGTCAGTCAAGAAAAAATTCCTGGCTTA
>CAZNCM010000006.1:45088-45599 GCA_964571155.1 uncultured Lyngbya sp.
TCGAGTCCTCGTCAAGCCGATCTGTTGATCACCGCAGGTACAATTACCATGAAATATGCACCCGTATTAGTGCGGTTGTATGAACAAATGCCTGAACCCAAGTATGTCATTGCCATGGGTGCTTGCACGATTACAGGCGGGATGTTTAGTATGGACTCGACAACGGCGGTTCGAGGTGTAGATAAGTTGATCCCAGTGGATGTGTATATCCCGGGTTGTCCTCCTCGTCCTGAAGCGATCATTGATGCGATCATCAAATTGCGGAAGAAAATTTCCAATGATTCTCTACAAGAGCGAGGAAATTTACAACAAACTCACCGTTACTACACTCGTTCTCATCAAATGAAGGTAGTCGAACCGATTTTAACGGGTCAATATTTACAATCTAGCACTCGTCAAACTCCACCCCCGCAACTCACAGAAGCGATGGGAATGCCTGTACCCCCAGCACTGTTAACTGAACAAACCAAGGAGGAACAGCGTGGCTGAAACTGAAGAAACAGCAATTGTA
>CAZNCM010000006.1:45609-45899 GCA_964571155.1 uncultured Lyngbya sp.
CAAAATGGATTTGAACATGAATCTCTGCAACGAGATCACTCGGGAGTAGAGATAATTAAGGTCAGTCGGGATTATCTTATTCCTCTGTCTACAGCCCTCTACGCCAACGGATTTAACTATTTGCGGTGTCAATGTGCCTATGACCTTGGCCCGAGTGAAGATCTTGTTAGTGTTTATCATTTGGTAAAAGTTGACGATCATGTGGAACAACTTGAGGAAGTTTGCGTCAAGGTATTCGTTCCCCGAAATGATCCAAAAGTTCCGTCAGTTTACTGGATTTGGAAAGCAGC
>CAZNCM010000007.1:0-574 GCA_964571155.1 uncultured Lyngbya sp.
TATGACTACACCGATATTTATCCCAGTTTTACCGGAAAGCATTGGAAAGTGCAAACTATGGTAGAAGCGGTGCGCGAAAAAACAGGCTTAGATTTTGACACGTTGGAGTTGGGAGAAGCGATAAAAGAAGCAGAAAAATTGGGTTTAAAGCCCTCAAAGTTACATACTCAAACGTTAGGCTATTTGTTGTATGCGGTGTTCGATCAAAAGGTAGAATCAACCTTGATGGAACCGACATTTATTATTGATTTTCCCGTGGAAGTCAGTCCTTTAGCCAAGCGTCATCGTTCTAAGCCGGGATTTGTTGAACGGTTTGAATTATTTATTCACGGTACCGAATATTCTAACGGATTTTCGGAGTTAAATGATCCGGTTGATCAGCGCAAACGGTTTGAAGAACAACTCGCCCAAAAAAATGCAGGGGATGAAGAAGCGCATCCAATGGATGAAGATTTTATTCAGGCGTTATCGTTAGGAATGCCAACCTGTGGCGGGATGGGAATTGGTGTAGATCGACTGATTATGTTGTTAACTAATACCCAAAGTATTCGGGATGTGATTATGTTCCCAACCA
>CAZNCM010000007.1:584-2817 GCA_964571155.1 uncultured Lyngbya sp.
GAAAGAGTCTTGATTTTTGACTGAGTAAAGAGTAGGGTGGGTTCTTCCCATCTTACTTAAATGATTCACTAATTTTAGAACGATATTTTTATTCGTGATCTTGAGTTCAACGCCATCTCTCAACTCAATTTTTTACACGGGTTTAGAATAACAATTTAACTTTTCTTGTTGAGCGCCATCAAACCTCTATGTCTCAAGTTAGACATTTATCGAAAATTTACAGAGATAGGGCAAAAGTTTTACATAATCCTCTGTAATTTCACGGAGATGGATGCTAGATTATCTAACATCAAGATTATTTCAAATAACCAGAGTGTCATCTATGTCTCGCATCTACTCCTCTCATCTCGCTTTCAGTAGTTCTTTATTGGGGTTGTTCGCTTTAGGAACCGTAGGAACTGTTTCGGTTCAAGCCGCTAGCCTAGATTCTCGTTTTAATCAAATCTTTGTTTTTAGTGATAGTCTTTCAGATCCCGGTAATATTAGTAACCTGACAGGTGGAGCCGTTCCAGAAAATCCTTTATCCTTCGGTGGACGCTTTTCTAATGGCCCCGTTTGGACTGAATATTTTACCCCAAAATTTGGCTTAAATCCCACTCCTTTTACGAGTCCGGTTCAGTCTTCGGATGGAACAAATTATTCCTTGGGAGGGGCGACTTCTGGAAGCTTTAATATTATTAATATTCTCCGCCCTGATATTCCGGTGGAGTTTCCAGGATTAACTCAAGAACTTAATTATTTTATCGCCCCATTATTAGCAAACAATCAATCGGCAAATCCTGATGCACTTTATGTCATTTTTGCGGGTGCAAATGATTATCTATTTGGTGGCGTGAGTGATCCGACAATCCCGGTGAATAATTTATCCAATTCTGTACAGTCGCTGTATGATGTGGGCGCTCGGAATTTTTTACTGTTAAATTTACCGAATTTAGGAAATACTCCGCTCGCTTTAAATAGTGATTTCCAAGACCCTTTAAATCAGTTAACTGCGGCTCATAATTTCTACTTAAGTTCAGCCGTAGAAGACTTAAATCAATCTTTAACAGGTGTTAATATTAGTTTAGTTGATCTTAATGGTACGGTTAACAACATTTTGCAAAATCCCGGTGAATCTGGATTGACCAATGTTACCGATAGTTGGTCAAATGCAGTCGCAGTTTGTCTAGAAGTGGGTTGTGAGGAATTTCCAAATCCTGATGAGTATTTCTTTTGGGATGCAGTTCATCCAACAACCGTAACTCACGGCATTCTTGCAGATGTCGCTTATTCTACAGTACAGTCGCAATTTCCTAAAGTTCCAGAACCCACCTCAACACTTGCATTAAGTGCATTAGGTTTAGGATTTTTGTTTAACCAAGTTTCATCTCATCGCCGCAAAAACTAAATTCTGATTGGCGAATCTTGAAAGGGGTGTGGAAAGAATAGGTTAAGAGTTGGTAAACAACGTCAAGGTGCGTTAGGTTAACGCACCCCTATAAATTTGAAATTCCAAGTGAATAAAAGGAGAGAGCGAATCCAGAATTTACGACAAAATCGAGGGTTTTTCATAGGATCGGAAAATGCGTGAGAAGCGAAACTCTATGAGTCGATTAAACCCTTATTTACTATCATTCTCCCTTTCAGATAGAAAAGATGAAATCTGTAAATTAATTCCTGATTAGAATGAAAACACGACCTTAATATAGGCGATTGAATTTAATCGACTTTTTTTCAGTTGATAGCAGTCAAAATTTTAAAGCGTAACCCATCAAACTTGACCAAACAGATAAACGACTTAATCAAAGAGAACCAATTAGTGGGGTGTGATTTGATTTCAGGGTATGATTTTGAACATCCCTTTAGACTTCTTATAAAGAAGAATTTTCTTCCTCCCCAGATACGGCTTCGGAATTGGGTGCAGGAGGAACATGATCCATATGACGAATCAATTCCACAAGAGCATTTGCTAATCGAGCGGCTACAACTGTACCTTCAAACTCAAATTCAGGATCTCTAAGTGCTTGGATTAACATTTGTTTTCCGGTTTCTGTCATCGAAACCATCGGCACCTGATTTTCCTTTTCTATTCGGATTGCTCCGGCAGTTTTGAGTTCATCATAAAGCCCCTGATAAATACCCACTTTTTTACCTTGGCGTTTTTGCTTAACCTTACTGGTGAGTTCGCTTTTCTTAACCTTGGCTTGAATTCCTCCTAGCGCCCACAATGTTAAAAGCAAGCGAGTTCTTGCCT
>CAZNCM010000007.1:2827-5026 GCA_964571155.1 uncultured Lyngbya sp.
CCGCTTCACCTGTTACCGAATTTGCTGTCTCGTTATAAGTCATTGTTGAAATATCAATCACTTCGGAACACGAAAATACCATCAGATTGTACACCAAGATATAAACAGTCAAGTTGCTGGATTGGGGGTGGCTTAGGAGACTAGGGTTAAAGAGGGTGTAACCTCTAAAAAAAGTGATGAATCCGTCAACGATTAAGACTTCATAAATGATTAAGTTGATTTGATTAAAGCTTGTCAGGATTAGCGACAACGAATGGCACACTAGAAATGATATAGTGTGTATCCGACAAACACCGCAATCATGCCACTGCCGAACCAGGAACCTCAATTAATCAAACTTAAACACCGTTTGAGTGAGATTAACGATATTGAATCGGTGGTTTCCCTACTCCATTGGGATCAAGCCACCTATATGCCCTCTGGGGGGGCAACAGCAAGAGGACGTCAAATCGCCACCCTCAAACAAATTGCTCACCAAAAATTTACAGATCCGGCGCTCGGACAACTGCTGGAAGATTTACGTCCCTTTGAGGCTTCTCTTTCCTACGATTCCCTCGCAGCAAGTTTGATTCGCGTGACTCGCCGAGATTATCAACGGGCAATTCGAGTTCCGGCTGAATTTATGGCAAGGCTCTCTCAGCATCAAGCAGCCTCTTATCAAGCCTGGTCAAAGGCTCGCCCGGAGAATGATTTTGCCAAAGTTCAACCCTATTTAGAAAAAACCTTAGATCTGTCTCTTGAACTGGCAAGTTTTTTTAGCCCAACTCAACATATCGCTGATCCGTTAATTGAGCAAAATGACTACGGTATGAGCGTCGCGACGATCAAACCCATTTTTCAGCAGTTGCGACAACAGCTTATTCCCCTCGGCAACATCGCTGGACCTGGGATGCGACTGGATCAGTTTTTTGCCGAACAAGAGCAACTCAGCTTTATCAAAGGGGTTATTTTTCGTTTGGGTTATGACTTTAATCGAGGGCGTCAAGACAAAACTTTACATCCCTTTGCCAGCAAGTTTTCGATTGGGGATGTGCGAATTACCACCCGAGTTGATGAACATTACCTCGATCAAGCCTTATTGAGTAGCATCCATGAAATGGGTCATGCTTTGTATGAACAAGGTCTTGCGCCCGAGTTAGAAGCAACACCATTGGCGAGAGGAACTTCTTTTAGTGTCCATGAAAGTCAGTCACGGTTATGGGAAAATCTCATCGGTCGGAGTCGAGGGTTTTGGGAGTGGTTTTATCCGCAACTTCAAGGAACATTTATTCGTCAGTTAGGACAAACTTCCGCAGAGCAATTTTATCGGGCGATCAATAAAGTCCAACCCTCGTTAATTCGCACCGATGCCGATGAAGTCACCTACAACTTACACGCGATGATTCGCTTCGATCTGGAGTTGGCAATGTTAGAAGGATCTTTAGCCGTGCGCGATCTACGGGAGGCCTGGAACGAACGATATCAGAAGGATTTGGGTCTGATTCCCTCCAATGATACCAACGGCGTTTTACAAGATGTTCACTGGTTTGTGGGGTTAATTGGGGGAATGTTTCATGGGTATACGTTAGGAAACTTAATGAGCGCTCAATTTTATGAAGCCTTAATTGACAGCGACCCAGAAATTCCCGTGCAGATCGAACGAGGAAACTTTCGCCACTTGCATGACTGGCTGAGATCTCAGATTTATCAACATGGCCGAAAGTATACAACTCACGAACTTCTTGAACGAGTTACAGGTCAGGGGTTGAGTGTTGAGCCATTTATGAACTATATTCGGAACAAATACGGATATCTTTACAACATTAAATTATAGATTTTAACGTTTTGTAATTAAGAGTCCTTTCCGGTACACCCCTCAATGATTTTGCAATTAGACTTAAATAGATCTTCTATCTTTTACCGGATTTTTGGATCAGAGGTAGATGATAAAATTCAGATCATGTGTATCGGCTCTGTACATCAACTGCCAATAAAGTTCAGGATAACTTCTCATGTTTATCAGAAATGCTATCTTAGCCAGCTCACTGATTGTAGCTGTTTTGGGGTTTAATCCAACGGCTCGGGCAACATCTAGCATTCAGCCCGAAGATTTCCCCAGAAAAGAGTTCAGTTTCAGTGAAGACCTACAAATTCCGGTTAGACGCTCTCCAGAATTTGTTCCCGCAGAACCCCGTCAAGACCGACTGTTTTCTGAGCCTT
>CAZNCM010000007.1:5036-8019 GCA_964571155.1 uncultured Lyngbya sp.
CTCAACCGATCCGACGGTATACCCTTGAGCCGGGAACACGAGGCACACAGGTAACAGGCTTACAACAGCGTCTACAAGTTCATGGTTTTGATCCCGGTCGTATTGATAGTGTCTTCGGCTCCCGTACAGAACAGGCCGTTAGAGCCTTCCAACAAGCCCGAGGACTAGAAGTTAACGGGATTGTAGACCGGGGAACCTGGAAGTTATTAGAAACTGATCCTCAGCCCGTAGCAACTGATCCTCAGCCCGTAGCAGTCGCCCAAGAAGTATTAACCAAAGGAACTAAGGGATCTAAAGTCAGAACCCTGCAAACCCGTTTAGAGATCAAAGGCTTCGATCCGGGTCCCGTTGATGGTGTATTTGGGAGTCGCACCCAAGCGGCTGTCATCGCCTATCAAGAGACTAAAGGTTTAGAAGTCAATGGCGTTGTAGATGAGCAAACTTGGGCTACCTTGAGTCAGGAGTGGCGTTAATCGGTTTAGTCGGGAAAATTGCCCCTAATAATATGATCTCCTAAAATCAGTTTGAAACTCTCTGAGGCTTTGACTTATAGGCGGAACGGAGCATTGGAATACAGCGTCAACAATGCTCAATTTACAATGGGTTAAGTACGTTAAGTGGGGTATAAATTTTGAGTTCAATTGGGGCGGTATGATCACCGCCCTCCCCAATCAGTTTAAAAAGACTGACGAATATAGTTAATCCCGGTTTTGACTGCTTCATAACCATAAACAAGGATCAGTGTAGAAAGGGTAAGTCCCATCGTACAAACCACCAATCCCGCTAAACTAATCGCCCCATCATCATCAAGTAGACCAAACCCGGTAATAAAGATCCCAATCGCAGGTAGAGTATTGGTTCCAGGAATCGGAATCATCATGGAGATAGACATTAAAGCGATCGCCAATCCGATAATAATCCGCCCCGGAAAGCTAGTGCAAATAAAGCTTAAGCGGGGACGAGAAACCAATTCAATTTTCTGTAACCAGGGAATTCCCCCTTTTAAAAAACCCTGCACGGTTTTGAGATCGATGGGACGATTGAGCCATCCTTGCGGAAACCAAGGTTGCTTTGCCCCAACCAGAAGCTGAACCGCTAAGACGAACAATAAAATCCCAAACGGAACTGAATAACCCGGTGCAGGAACAGGTAAAGCCGAAGGTAAAGCTAACAAGACAAACAAAAACCCAAAGACCCGTTCGCCGCCAATATCGAGAATATCAGCCAGGGTCACTTGGGGATGACGTTCTTCATTAAAGAAATAACGCTGGAGTTCAACAGAGAGTTTAGACACGGGTAGTGGGAAAGGGAAGGTAAAAATTCCGAGAAAATACGCAACCCAGATGGCAATTTTCGAGGAAACAGGGACTAGGAAACGGGAAACAGTTTTTTCTATAACCCGTCGCCTGTCACCTGTCACCTGTAACCGATGACTGGTCACTCAATGCAATTAGGTACCAGACGCCCAAGAGTTGGTGTACTCAATTTGTTCAGGAGTCAGGGTATCAAGATTGATTCCCATTGCCTTCAGTTTGAGTCGGGCAATTTCCTGATCAACATCAGTCGGAATAGAGTACATACCGGGTTTCAGCTTGCCTTTATTCTTAACCAAATATTCACAAGCGAGGGCTTGGTTAGCAAAACTCATATCCATCACCGCACTGGGATGACCTTCAGCGGCGGCCAAGTTAATCAGTCGGCCTTCTCCGAGTACAATTACAGACTTACCACTTTGCAACTTGTACTGTTGAGTGAAGTTCCGAACTTCTTTAACTTCTGTCGATTTTTCCTTCAAGGACTTCAGGTCAATTTCAATATCAAAGTGACCCGAATTACAAACCATCGCCCCATCCTTCATCACATCAAAATGTTCAGAACGGATCACGTGTTTGTTTCCAGTCACCGTGATAAACAAATCACCAATTGCTGCGGCTTGTTCCATCGGCATTACCCGGAAACCATCCATTACCGCTTCAATGGCGCGTACCGGATCAACTTCAGTCACGATCACGTTCGCACCCATACCGCGAGCGCGAAGGGCGCAGCCTTTACCACACCAGCCATAGCCCGCAACAACAATATTCTTTCCGGCGAGCAGAATATTGGTGGCTCGAACGATACCATCGAGGGTAGATTGACCCGTACCATAACGGTTATCAAAGAAATGCTTAGTATCGGCGTCGTTAACGTTCATCGCCGGGAAGGTCAAGACACCATCCTTCAGCATTGCCTTTAAACGAACAATACCAGTGGTGGTTTCTTCGGTGGTCCCAATCAAATCAGAAAGTTGATGTTGACGGTTTTTAACTAAAGTGGCAACAACGTCGCTTCCATCATCGATGATAATATTAGGGCGATGATCCAGAGCGGTTTCAACGTGCCGCAAATAGGTTTCTGTATCTTCTCCCTTGATTGCAAAAACAGGAATACCGTGATCGACGACTAAGCTAGCGGCAACATCATCCTGAGTGGAAAGGGGGTTACTCGCAATTAGAATCCCATCTGCACCCGCTGCTTTGAGAGCGATCGCCAGATGAGCCGTTTCTGTAGTGACATGGCAGCAAGCAACCAAGCGGATACCCGCAAGTGGCTTTTCTTTAGCAAAGCGTTCTTGAATCAACCGCAGAACGGGCATTTCCCGTCCAGCCCAATCAATGCGCTGTTTTCCTTGAGTTGCCAAAGAGGGATCTTTGATGTCGTACTGAGTACGTTCGGTTGTTGCAGTCATGCAATTTTGCCTCGAAATTATTATTTTTTCAACGTTCAGCCGTAACAAAAGGAATCGTCACAGCACTAGAGCGCACATCCCCGACCTCGGAGGGGGGATTAACTTTTTGTTACCGCAGTTTAAATTTTGCAGTCCATAATACAGACTAACCTGATGTTGTCAGATTGGCTAGAGGGATCTCGCTTGGCAAACGAGTCTTCAAGAGAGACAATATAATCTTAAGTCCCTCTTAAGAATGGCTTGTGAACAACATCC
>CAZNCM010000007.1:8031-14398 GCA_964571155.1 uncultured Lyngbya sp.
TTTTTATAACACTCACACTCGTCCGATCAATTCAGTTTACCGTCGGGTGATCGAGGAGTTGATGGTTGAGATGCACCTACTGTCGGTCAATGTGGATTTCCAGTATGATCCCATTTATGCTTTGGGTGTCGTGACCGCTTTCGACCGTTTTATGCAAGGATATCTACCCGAATCTGATAAGGAGTCTATTTTCAATGCTTTGATCAATGCTCTACAGGATGATCCTCAGCGCTATCGAGCCGAAGCCCAGCGATTGCAGGAATTTGCTCAAACTCTCTCTGTTAAGGATATTGTCTCTTGGGTGAATGGTGCCGCCAACTCTGAAGTTCAGAATGACTTGCAGGGTTCTTTTCAAAAGATTGCTACCAATCCCAAGTACAAATATAGTCGCATCTTGGCAATTGGTTTATTCACCCTGATTGAACAAGCCGATCCTCAAGCGATGGAAGACAAGGAAGCAACCCAGCAAACTCTGACTCAACTCGCTTCGGGATTAAACTTACCCCTGGACAAACTACAAAAGGATCTAGAACTCTATCGCAGCAACTTAGAGAAATTGAAGCAAGCTCGCATTGTGATGGAGGAAATGACTCAAGCCGAACGTAAACGGCGAGAACAACGGGCTGCTAAACCGGCCGTGAGTCCGACTCCTGAGTCTGCACCCGAAGAGGTATCTTCTGACTCCTGAAAATGTCTATGATCACCTGGCTCTAATCAGTCCTCGCTCGCGTATAGACTTGTATGGAACGATTCAATTTCTGCTTGCTGAGAATTTCTGCGGGGGTTTAAGCTCTGCTGCCCAGGTTGCCATTGTCAGAGTTGCGATTATTCCCGCTTGCTTTTTCGGTGTGCGCTTTACCGCTTCTAAAATCTAAGCACATCAACGGTCTCACCAATTGAGCCAGAAGCTTATATCCCCCAGTTTAAAAGGCGGGGGATCTTAAGCATTAGGGTTCGTAATTTTCAGCATAAGTCTTGAGCAAGGCACCGATATTACCCAGGATGCCTTCACCCGAGGATTGTCCGAATACGGTTTTGTTTTGTGCAACTCGGTCTAGATTTAGACTGATGGCTTCTTTAACCTGACCAGAAATCATCTCGTAGAGGTCTTCTCTGGCTCTTGAACGCTGATATTGGGCGCCTTCTTCGGTGGTCGCATAGAGTGGGGGGAGTCGGTTGAGTGCATAGGCGGCGATGTCTCCGACATCAAGGGAGGGTTCATTGTTATCCTCAATATCGGCAATTCTAGC
This sequence comes from uncultured Lyngbya sp., assembly GCA_964571155.1. Taxonomy (GTDB): domain Bacteria; phylum Cyanobacteriota; class Cyanobacteriia; order Cyanobacteriales; family Microcoleaceae; genus Capilliphycus. The sequence goes on from CAZNCM010000007.1 coordinate 9,282, forward strand.
GATCGCTTCACTGAGAACCAACTCCTCCATAACGTTGATAAACTGTTTACGGGGTAGAACAACCACTTCACCTGTTAACAAAGCTCCCATGAGGCGATCAAGTGCCATGTACTCCTCGATGGAGAGTTCGGATGCTGTATTGCAAATGCGTCCAACTTCAGCCTCCATAGAAGGCGTTAAGTAACCATCTTGTAAAGCTTGCTCAACAATTTTCTCAATACTCATAAGACCTTTAATATTGAATCGCAGAATGGAGTGAACTTGTCTGTATTTGTCTAACTCAGGAGAAACAGCAACCCTCGCATCTCCGACAACCTTGAGTCGGACAAATGTTTTCAATGATTTAGCTGTTCGGTTTTGTTGGAGGGGCTACAAGAAAGCGCTTGAGACATTTTCTGTCTGTTCTAGCACATTGGCTAAGAATAACATAATAACTCCCCCTGTTCCCTATAGAGAATACAGAATGTTATCCTCCGATCAATTCTTTTCTCGCCAGAGTTAATAGCCTTTCTGTACAATCAGATAGATCGGTTTATAGCGGACAATAAAATTGCTCATTATATCTCGTTCTGCGGGGGTTGGTGTTGCCAAACAGCCTGCTGTTCCGGTTTGGGAGTTGTGTTCAAAGGTAGAAGGATCATAGTGTATCCCAAATCCACCTCGGTTTGTCTCAAAGGTGGGACTGACAGGCGACCACACCCCTCCAAACTCGCCAGGAGCATATTCTACATGACCTGGATAATCAAAGGTGTATATCCCAAATGGGATCGGAGTTTGAGATCCGGGTAGTTCCGAGGGATTTTGTAAACCGACCCGACCGGAAACACAGCGTATCCGATCAATTACCTGACCTGTGGTATCGATTAATTCAGTTTGATACACTTTTAACCCTCCGGCAATGATTTCGGATGTTTGAGTCGAAACCACTTTTGCACCACTGAGTCCAAAGTCGGTTGAGGAACGCTGTTGGGAAGGGGGAACAAAGGTGAGAAACTCCATCGCCACCCAACGATTTTGGCCAATCTCGACCCAAGTCCAATTTCCCGCTTGAACGGGAGAACCGATCACCGTAACTTTTGTACCGTTTTCTAGAGTATCAACAATCTCACCATTTGGACGAGAACGAACATTTAAAGTATCTCCTTGCGTTCTCACAATTGCAGTCTTACTCATCAATTTTTTCTCCTTTTAGAAAGAGATGAGGTTCAGAAAAAAACTCTCTAAGGCTTGATTTCATTGCACCTTTGTTTAAACCTGAGTTGGTAAAGGTTTAATCCAGAGGGCTGTTAAAAATATCGGTGTACCGCCAATTAATCCTAAAATTAACCAGCGATTAAAACGACGCCCTTTTTGTTTGGCAATTAAAGCGGCAATTCCCCCGATCAAACAATGAAAAAAGAGCAAAAACAGAGTTAAAGCTGGATCGACTTCTAAGTTAAGCATTTGAATTTTAATCAACAACTAGACGGAGAGATTAAGTTCAATATTGGGCTGACATTGAGCAGATCATCACATTTTATAGAATAGCACAACTCTCTAAAGTGATTCAAGCCGAGTTGTTAATTTCTATTAAATCAATCGACTCAACTCTTACCCTTTACTCATTTGATTAATCTCTGTAGACTCTAGCTTTTTGATTTGAAAATTCTAAAGTCCCTGTGATGATTTTATCGAGAATAATTTCGTTGACAAACGCTTTTGCTTCACCTCGATGCTGTAAATTCCAAGCCGCATATAAACTGGGTGTATAACGGTCATCTTTCCCGACTCCAAAATCATCATAAATCACCCAGAAAACCTCAAGTGTGTAATCATGATCTGTATTGAGGGTAAATCGTTTTAGGAATAAATCTGCACCTTGAATACCTCCAATAGTTGCAAATAAAGTTAAGTCTGCTTTTCCGGGTTTAAAACCAAAATGAGGAATAGAAACTTTCAACTTATGAACATCAATGTTTTGAGAATTTGCTTGGAGTTGTAGTTGGTGCTGGACTTGAGGAATAACTTGCTCCCAGACTTGTTTAAAAGGTTGTGAATCTTCAACTAACCGAGATAAAGGTGAATCAACTTCATGTTGATAAATACCACCTTTGCCCTGCAAAAAATGTTCAATCAGAGGTTTAAGGATTTTTTGATCGACAATTAAATTTGAGGGAGAATAGCGAATCAAAGCTTGATAAACCTTACTTAAAAGAGGTGATAAAGGACTCAACTCATCAGGTGATAAAAAATCATCTCCTTCCCCATATCCAGAAGACGGATGCAATCGTTGACCCATTTTTATCGGTAGATAAACCCTTTGACCAACTTGCAGTTCAGAAGTCTCTGGGGAGATAAAACGAGTTCCGTTGGGTTGACGAATTTCTCGCCAGCAATCGCGATTTCCAAACTCTTTTTCAGCGATACTTTTTAGTGTATCTCCAGTTTGTACGGTGTAGGAGGTATCAAAAATAATCTTAGTCATTTTCAACCTTTACTGAACATGATCTAATCTTTCAACTCTTTAACGAAACCTTCCGTAAAATTTGACCTTAAACTCAAACAGGTGATTGCAGTAATTGTTCAGAACCCAGAAAAATATACAGGACATGATTCTCCTCAAAAGCATTAGAGATCAAATCAGTAAATAAGTCTGAAGATTGAATCTAACTTCCAATCTGAGAAATAGCCAGTCACACATTCAAGGGACGTTTACCCTGAAGACATTTCAGACATTCTGTAAAATCAAAATCATTGAACCGGATGACATTGACAAGAATACACGATACATTAAGCTAACAAGGATTCAAAATCAAAAACAAGCTGAGGATTAGCCAATGAAAGCGGTTATTTTTAATCAATATGGTTCGTCTAATGTATTGGAATATCGAGAGATAGACACCCCCAAAATTAAACCGGATGAATTATTAGTTAAAATCTCCGCAACCAGTGTAAACCCCGTTGACTGGAAAATGCGACAGGGACATTTACAATTAATCTCCGGTTACAACTTCCCCAAACAAATTGGCGCCGACTTGTCAGGGGTTGTCGTAGAAGTGGGAGAACGAGTTACAGGCTTTCAACCGGGAGATGAAGTCTACACCAGCCTTAACCCGGTTTCTGGCGGTGCTTGCGCCCAATACGCTGCGGTTAAAGCTATTTCTACCGCCCTCAAACCTACAAATATGACTTACGAAGAAGCAGCGGCGGTTCCCATTGCGGGCCTAACTGCGCTACAATCTTTGTTTGATTTGGGTCAAATTCGACCGGGACAAAAAGTATTAATTAATGGGGCTTCGGGTGGTGTCGGAACCTACGCGGTACAAATTGCTAAAGCCATGGAAACCGAAGTCACGGGAGTGTGTAGCACCGCCAATTTAGAACGGGTAAAACAGTTAGGCGCCGATATTGTCATTGACTACACTCAAGTTGATTTTACCCAACAAGGGACTCAATACGACATTATTTTAGATGCGGTGGGAAAACAAATTTTTTCTAACTGTGAGAAGGTTCTCAAACCCGATGGAATTTATATTTCTACCCTTCCCACTCCCGAAAATATTCTCGCCTCTGCTCAAACTTGGTTGTTTCCAGGTAAATCTGCTAAATTGGTTTTGGCACAACCCAATCGTCGAGATTTAGATGCGTTGCGAGATTGGATTGAAGCGGGGAAAATTCAATCGGTAATTGATCGGGTTTTTCCGCTTTCTGATATTATTGAAGCCCACAGTTACAGCGAAACGGGACGAGCCGTTGGTAAGATTGTTTGTGTGGTTGAAAGCGATTAAAAATAAAAACCCGGTTTCAAAAATAAAAACCCGGTTTCTCAGAGAAACCGGGTTTTTGAGTCTAATTCAGGTTAAATTGTAGGGAGTTGAAACTCTGTAAAACCGTTATCCTGTAAATCTTGATTAATGCTATCAACAGCTTGATTAAAAGTGCCAATATTGGCTTTTACTTTGTCTTTCTCCTGTTGAATTTCTTTAATTTTACGTTCAGCATCCTTTTCTATTTTATGCTCTAGCTGAGTACGAGCAGATTCACATTGAGCAATAATGACTCCTACTAGATGATCTGCACCGGGTAAAAGATGAGAGTTAATGGTTTCATTGATAGTAGTCCGAAACCTGCACAAAATCGTGTTCTCAACTTTTTTTTCAAAATCAAGCTTTAAAAGTTGTCGAACAGCAGGTTCAGCAGTTGACATCCCTTTAAAATCTGGAACTTGACAAGCTATAAATAGCGTGTGTCGCAGTTGAAAATGAGGAACGGTTCCTTCTGCGTAAAATAAAGCAGTTTCTCGGATATAGGGTTCGCATTCGGTTCGAGCTTCGTTTGTAATTGCATGAATCACTTTTTCACGCAAATTTTTATCGAGATTTTGATTAATTCCCGCATCATTCCCCAACAAATCTTGTAGCTGTTTGTAATAATCAGCACTGGAGACACTTTGAGTTAATTGATCGAAGAAATTATTCACCAATTGTTGAGAAGATGCAGTTAAAACTTTCTTCAGTCCATTGGTGAGATAGTAAAACGCTTCTGACAAAATCGCCATCACCGGAACAACTACATTTTCTTCATGGCTTCTTAACGCAAGGTGATAAGTTTTTTGAACGGAGAAGTTTGCAATCAAATTCTCAAGTTCATGTCGCATATCTCGCTGTAGTTGAGCATAATCCTGTTCCATACAACTGTGATGATCTGCAAAAGCTTCATTCAGTTCTTCCCGAATATGTTCGGAAAAATCTTGACTAATGTCAAACAAGTCTTTGCTCAGTTGGTCTAAAGCTTCCTTTTTAATTGTATCAACATCAACGGGTTTACCTGCTAACTCGTTTTTCAAATCAAAGTAACGCTGTCTCAAATGATTACAGATAGGTTGAAGATCCTTTGCTAATGCTTGAAAGAGTTGAGGTTTACGTTCGTGCATGAGATAATAATTCAGCTTTTCTTTAAACCCTTCAACTCCACTGTCTTGAATTAACTTATTCAGCAAATTATCACCGTGATCATCGATAATTGCTTGAAATTTTTCGGGTTCAGTGTCAGCAGCAGCAATAGCCGGAGTTATGGGAAAATTAACGCGAGAAACCTTTTGAAAAAAGAATCGATTAAACTCGATCTTAAATTCATCT
>CAZNCM010000007.1:14408-17169 GCA_964571155.1 uncultured Lyngbya sp.
TCAGAAATGTTTCGACGCAAAGAACCATAAAACCCTAACATTGCACTGGTTTTATAAACTCGTCCTTTTTGCTGTTCTGTGTGAAAGTCAGAATGAATTACACTTTCTAGTAGTCGATGAAGATCTGGGTTGTACCATGTCGCATCAATATGATTGAATACATAGAAAATGCGATCGCGTACTGCGGGAGCATTGCGAATGTGTTCAATGAGATTAATTTCCGCTTCTGTTAGCGAGCCTCTTGAAGCTGTTTGCAATACACAAACCACTGCGGAAGTATCGGGATGAGCGATTTTATCGTAGGTGATTTGAGTATGAGTTGATAGAGGCGCATCTATCCCCGGAGTGTCTACGATAACAATTCCATTTTTTAATAAGGAATTATTACAGTAATATTTGATTTGCTTGAAAACGGCTGCATTTTCCCAACGAACATAATCTTTTGCTTCTTCTAAAGTTATATGCTTGATAGGAGGATTACTTTGAATTTTATCTTTGTTCGCTACAAAGCCATCAAGCAACTGTTGAAGTAATTCGGCTTGTTTTGCTTGTGCTAAGTCTCCATTTAGCTTGATGTGTTCGGCTTGGTGTCGTAGGTTTTGAATGCTAGTGGGTTCATCCAAGTTTACGCTGTCTGCTAATCCTAAAATCTTGCAAAGTTCAGAAATTTGTTGTTGAATTTCGGTTTTGCTAAAGAAGTAAAGAACTGCTTTTTCGTCATCTTGCTTTTGAGCATATTCAACGTAACATTCTGTTCCGGTAGCAACTCCTTCGGAAGCAAAAAGCAATTTCCGCTCTAACAGCGTATTAATTAAGGTAGATTTACCCGCACTAAAGGTTCCTGCAAAAACGATTTCAAATCGGGGAGAAGTGGCTTTGTGTAGAGAACGTTTAACTGATGCTGTATCTACAACAATACCAGCATTAGAGATTAAGTTTAGCAGAGCGTCAACCTGATTTTCCAGAGTCATTGTGTAACCTGTTGGGGTAGAGTTTTGTTTGAATTTTTCTAGAAGCAAGCTACAGAATTCGTCAGGATAATTTCGGAAAAACTTTGAGATTTTTTTAAAAGAAAAGTATGAGTATTTTTATTTATAATTAACTGTATATTGATGTTTATATGGTTCGGTAAAAAGGAATTGAAAAAATGTAGGGGCGTAATGCTTGCGCCCTCCAGGTGTTAAATGAAGTTGGCAATGCGATCGCAATATTGAGCTATAGCAATCAGAAATGATTGGTGAGAAATCTAAAAGCTGATAAAAAGTCTAAAACGACTTTCCCTTTTGCCTTTTGCCTTTTGCCTTTTGCCTTTTGCCTTTTGGAAAAAGATATTACACACAACTCAGAACGGACTGCTATATATTTACCCCAGTTGTGGAACGAGTTCACCGAATGGCGGGTCAATGAGGTACATTAACATCATGGGAACCCTGATGAGATTGAGGACTTAGAACTCGTGGTAGCGAATCAGCCGACAACGATGAGCGATCCAGCCGTTTTAGAAGACGCACTTCTGCTAAAGGTAAAGCGACTCACATCAGCGAGGGGACAGCTTGTTTTACCTTGTGTACCTGCACTGTTAGATGAGTATGTCGAACAGTTTCACGGCTTGCTGGTGGCGTTGGGACAAAATTTCACACCGAAGGAAATGCAGGCTTTGCGTCAGCTTGTTCAGAAGAAACTGACAGAAGGATACAACGCTTCTCCCCATGCTCGTTTAGTCTTTAAATACGAGCCACCCGATCCGACGCATGGACTGACTCAGGGGCTAAGATTAACAGTAACAACAGAAATTCTCACGATCGAAAACAAATATCAACGTTGGCTTTCGACTCGCTCCGGGCCATTGTTTGGTTCTCATCCCGATGCTAAACTGATGGCGATCGCTTCTCAACTGGGATCTGCGGATCAGGCTCCTATTTTAGACGTGGGTGCAGGAGTGGGGCGCAATACGGTACCTCTAGCTCAACGAGGACATCCGGTGGATGCGGTCGAACTCACCCCCGAATTTGCTCAAATTATCGCGAATACGGTAAAAGCCGAAAATCTACCCGTGCGGGTGGTTCAAAGCAATATTCTTAACCCCTCTCTGAAACTCCCGCAAAAATATTATAAATTAGCAGTTGTTGCTGAAGTGGTTTCCCATTTTCGCACCCTTGAGCAAGTGCGAACTTTATTGAAAGTGATGTGCGAAACGATTCAACCCGGAGGCTTACTGCTGTTTAGCACATTTGTCGCTATCGATGGCTATGAACCCGATGAAAAGGTGCGAGAAATGTCTCAGGTGCAATGGTCTTATCTACTGACTCGCCCCGAGTTAAAGGGAGCAATGCAGGGTTTGCCTCTACAGGTTTTGTCGGATGAGTCGGTGTATGAATATGAACGGACTCATTTAAGCGCCAAAGCATGGCCGCCTACGCCTTGGTTTGAACATTGGGCTTTGGGTCGCGATGTGTTTCCCATTCCCAACCCACCGATGTCTTTACGATGGATATTATGTCAAGTAAATTAATCCCGCTCAATGAATTATAAACGGTAAACAGATGAAATTCTAGTTAATCTTCTGTTGAGAAAACTGACAATAACATTTTGATCAAAAACCGCTAATAAATCACGACCAATCCCTGAAAATTGACCCCAGAGAAAATTCTATAATGGTTAAGCAACGGATCACTCAATTCGCCCTCTTGCTTGGTGCTGCGTCTGTCGCCCTAGCAATTGGTATCTTTTTCCCGATCACCCAGTTACAACGATTTTTGCC
>CAZNCM010000007.1:17207-18022 GCA_964571155.1 uncultured Lyngbya sp.
AGCGTCTGACTCGAATGAGATGGTGATTTTGTTAGCGTCGATGTCTCCAGAAGAACGTCAAGACGAACTTCAGGAGATTGCTCAAACGTCTAAACCCTCTACCGATCGCAGTCGGGCGCGTTATTTACTCGCTAGTGATTTTCTGCAACAAAACCAACCTTCTGAAGCCATTGGGCTTTTAGACGGACTTGAAAAAGATTATCCACTTTTAGCCAGTCATATCCTTCTCAAACGGGCGCAGGCTTATGAACAGATGGGCGATACGGCGAATGCGAAAAAAACTTGGGAAGCTTTACTCAAAGGTTATCCTGAAGATCCCGTTGTCGCTGAGGCGTTGTATGTATTAGGGAAAGAAAATCCCGAATATTGGGATCAAGCGATCGCCGATTTTCCGGCTCATCCTCGGACTGTGGAAATTGCCGAAACTCGCTTAAAAGAAAATCCCGATCAACTTCCCCTTTTATTAATTATCGCTCGACATGGCATTTACTTAAAAGACTATGGGACTTATTTAGAAAAGCTGCGCCTCAACTACGCCAGCCAATTAACCCCAGAAGACTGGGAAGCGATCGCTTTTGGATATTGGGAAAAACAAGATTATGGTACGGGGGCTTTGGCTTATGCAAAGGCTTCTCCTACGCCTCGCAACTTTTATCGTCACGCCCGAGGGTTGTGGCTAGATGGGAAAATCCCGGAGTCTCGCAAAGCTTATGAAAAACTCATTCAAACCTTCCCCGATCAAAAAGATCCGGGGGGAGAAGATGCGGGTTTTGGGTTAATTCGTTTGTCTCGGTTAAGCGATCGCAAAGATGCGG
>CAZNCM010000007.1:18032-22581 GCA_964571155.1 uncultured Lyngbya sp.
CCCGGTTTCCGTTTCATCGCCCAGAAGCGCTTTATGATAAGGCGGAATTGCTCGATCAATTGCAATCAAAACAGTCTGCATCTCAAGCCCGACAAATGTTGTTAAATCAGCATAGTGAGTCGGAACCTGCGGCGCAATTGCGGTGGAAACTGGCTGAGGATTTTGCGAAAGCCGGAAAAATTAAAGAGGCTTCTAAATGGGCGAAGGAACTTTCTACAAAAAATCCGGATAGTGAGTTAGCCCCAGAAGCAACGTTTTGGATCGGAAAATGGGCGCAACAAATTGGCAATTCCGCAGAGGCTAAAAAGGCTTTTGAATATTTATTGGCTCGTTATCCCGATTCTTATTATGCTTGGCGATCAGCGGTACAATTGGGTTGGCCTGTGGGCGATTTTACCACCGTTCGTCCGCTTAATCCTCATGTTGAATATCCAGAGACGCATCCGGTTCCCACTGCGGGTTCTGAGACGTTACAAGAACTTTATCAACTCGGCAAGCATCAAGAGGCTTGGAAACTGTGGCAAGTTGAATTTGCCAACCGAATGCAACCGACTGTTTATGAACAGTATACCGATGGTTTGGTGCGTTTGGGTGTCGGGGATAATTTGGATGCGCTGTGGATGTTGTCTAGCTTGAGTATGCGCGATGAACCCGAAGAACGTCAGAAGTATTTGGACTTAAAGAAAACGCCGGAATATTGGCAAGCGTTGTATCCTTTTCCTTACTTAAACACGATTGTAAATTGGTCGGAGGAACGTCAATTAAATCCGGTGTTGGTAACAGCTTTAATTCGTCAAGAATCTCGGTTTATGCCAGGGATTAAATCGGTAGTTGGCGCAACGGGTTTAATGCAAGTCATGCCGGAAACGGGTAAAGAAGTTGCCCAACAAATTCAACTGACGAATTATTCGTTGGAAGATATCGAGGATAATGTGAATTTGGGAACTTATTATCTTGATTTTACCCATCGGGAATATAATAATAATTCGTTACTGGCTGTGGCAAGTTATAATGCTGGCCCTAATGCGGTTTCGAGTTGGTTAGATCGATTTGGTTTTCAAGATGCAGATGCCTTTGCTGAGAAAATTCCCTATCCTGAAACCTATGGTTATGTGAAGTCGGTTTTTGGGAATTATTGGAATTATTTGCGAATTTATAATCCTGATATTGCAGCGATGATGACAAAACACGCGGCTAACTACAAACCGAATTAGAGGTAAGAAAATTCAGGGTTTGTTGATCAGATCGGTTTCCGGTCTGTTTTCTTTTGTGCCAAACTAGGGTACACTGTCCGATAGAATAAAATCCATTGAATTAACATCTGGGTAAACCTTGCTAAAATTGTCTTTAGAAAAGTCTTCGAGTCGTCAAGTTAGGCTATGGTTTAGTCTAAGTTTAGTTGTGGCGATTGCGTGTGGGGTTTGGGCGTTTTTTAAGGGTTGGGGTCAAGAATATATCATACAAGATGATGCGCGATCGCACGTTGTTTGGATGCTTAAGTTTTTAGATCCTGAACTGTTTCCGAATGATCTGATTATCGATTATTTTCAGTCGGTTGCGCCGCCGGGATACGCAAGTTTTTATAAACTTTTCTCGCAGTTTGGAGTCAGTCCATTTTTATTAAATCAAATCTTACCGACAATTTTAGGGGTGATTACGACGGGATTTTGTTTTGGGGTGTGTTGGGAGATTTCCCCGGTTCCAATCGCGGGTTTTCTCAGTACATTACTGCTCAATCAAAATCTTTGGTTAAAAGATGATTTAATTACCGCGACACCCCGAGCGTTTTTTTATCCGTTATTTTTGGCTTTTTTATACTTGCTATTGCGGCGATCTATTATCGGTGTGGGAATTGCGATCGCAGTGTTAGGAGGATTTTACCCGCAAGGGGTTTTAATTGCGGTGGGTGTGTTAATTTTACATACGATTTGGAGTGAAAAGATTGTTGAGTCTAGAAATAAAAAAAGCTATTTAATTCTATTGACTGGGTTAATTGTTGGCGGTTTTGTTTTACTTCCTTATGTGATTAATTCTTCTCAGTGGGGAGAAGTGATTAGCCTCACTCAAGCCAAAACATTACCCGAATTTTATCCGGGAGGGCGGGCTTCCTTTTTTACGGATAAGCCGTTAGACTTTTGGTTAACAGGGGATCGTTCGGGTTTTTTACCCCAAGAATGGTTTAGAAAATCTCCTATTCCCCCTCAAGTTTTTGCTGGAATATTGTTACCGATTTTATTGAGATATTCGTCAAAATTCCCCTTAACTCAGAAAATTTACCGTTCTATTTTAATTTTACCTGAATTACTGTTTGTCTCAACGGGATTATTTTTACTCGCTCATTTGTTGGCTTTTCGGTTACATCATCCCAGTCGCTACAGCCAACATAGCTTGAGAATAATTATGGCAATTGCGGGGGGAATTGCAATTACACTACTTTTAGATGTCATTCTCCGCAAAATTAACGAACAACAGAATAAGATTTTCCTCAAACTGGGTTTAGTCGTGTTAGTATTTTTGGGTTTATGTTATCCTAGCTTAACCAGTCGTTTTCCTATTACCAATAATATTGTGGGAAAAATTCCATTGCTGTATGAATTCTTTGCCATTCAACCCAAAGATACGCGAATTGCGTCTTTATCAGATGAAGCCAATAATATTCCCGCCTTTTCTCAGCGTTCAATTTTAGTGGGTTCTGAATATCTATTACCCTATCACCAAAATTATTATCAGCCCATGAAACAACGAGCAGAAGGGTTAATCAAAGCACAGTATAACTCAAACTTAGAAGAAGTTAAACAGTTTATTCAAGAGTATGAAGTAGATTTTTGGATGCTGGAAGAAGATGCACTAACCCTAGAGTTTGTTCAACAAGAGGAATCTCTTAAAAAAATGAGTCCAACCGTTACCAAAGAAGTCGAAGATCGTTTAAAATCTGGAGAAAAACCAATCCTTTCTAGTGTAACAGATCGGTGTACTGTTCTCCAGGTTCAAGAATATATTATTCTCGATGCTAACTGTATTCTCAACTCTTAAGTTCAGGCAATTAAACTATCATCAAATCTAAGTCTATGTCAATGACTCGTCTACACGCTTTTTTAACGTCTCCGCTGGATAAAACACCTCGTTCGAGAGTGATTTTTTGGTTTAGTCTGAGCATGGTATTTGCTGTTATCTATGCCGGGATGGCGTTACATCGTGCTTTTGAGGGTTCCGGTGTCATTCAAGATGATGCACGTCAGCATATTTTCTGGATGCAAAGATATGTTGATCCCGAGTTATTTCCGAATGACTTAATTGCTGATTATTTCCAATCAGTTGCTCCTGGCGGGTATAAACTTGTTTATTTTGTTGCGACGTTTTTAGGCATTCATCCGCTCGTTTTTTGTCGAATTATTCCTTCATTTTTAGGGATTATTAGCACTCCTTTTGCCTTTGGAATGAGTCTAGAAATTTTGCCTGTTCCTCTGGCGGGTTTTGTGGGAGCGTTGTTGATGAATCAAATTATTTGGTTGAAAGATGATGTCGCATCTGGAACACCAAGAGCGTTTATTTATCCGATTTTTCTAGCGTTTATCTATTATGTTCTCAGAAGTAATATTTGGGGTGTAGCGATTTCAATTGGTTTAACGGGGTTATTTTATCCGCAATATGTGTTTGTGGGATTGGGGATTTTAATTTTGCGTTTGTTCGCCTGGAAAGAAGGAAAATTACGTTTTTCTTCTAACCCCAAAAACTTAAAAATATTTGCAGTTAGTTTTGCTGTGGCGTTTGTTGTGATCTTGATTTATGCCTTACAAACTCTAGAATTTGGGCCAGCTATGAATCGAGCAGAAGCCCTACAATCTTTAGAGTTTTTTGAGAATGGACGCAATCCCTTTTTTGAGGAGAATTTGTTTGATTTTTGGTTTAATAGTAGACGCAGCGGGATGTTTCCCAAGTCGTTGTTTACTCCTGCAACTCAGTGTTTAGCGTTGTTATTTCCCCTTTTATTTCTCTTTCGTTCCGCTTTTCCTTTAGTCGATAGAATCAAGCCGGGAATTTGGGTAATGTTTCAGTTGCTCGTTTCCTCGGTTGTGATGTTTCTGTTGGCTCATGCGTTTCTGTTTAAATTACATCTTCCCAGTCGATATACGGGAATTAGTTTTAGAATTGTAATTGCTGTTCTTACGATTGTCGCGTTTACGATCATTCTTGATGCTTTGTTGAATTGGATTGAAATAAAACGTCAGGCAAAATCAGAAAAAAAAGAAGTTTTTCCCCGAAAAATTCAGAAGATTGTTGCCGGGGGATTAATTGGAGTGATGACAATTTCTCTACTGTTTTATCCGAGTTTTGTCCCGTTTTTTCCGCTGGTAAAATATGAACAAGCAGATCGACCTGAACTTTATGAATTCTTTCAACAGCAACCCAAAGATGTTTTAGTGGCATCGGTATCTGGAGAGGTGAATCAACTGCCGACTTTTGCTCAACGTTCAATTTTAGCAGGTCGAGAATATACGATTTCTTATCATACGGGATATTATCAACAAATGAATGAGCGAACTACTGA
>CAZNCM010000007.1:22591-44768 GCA_964571155.1 uncultured Lyngbya sp.
ATTCAGGCTCATTATAGTCCAGATTTGGAAGAACTCAAAGCCTTTATTCAGAAGTATGGGATTGATTTATTCTTGATTGAACTGTATGCTTTTGTTCCTGAATATTTCTTTTTCAACGATTGGATGAATGAATTTGAAGAAGGAAAACAAGCTTATCAGTTTTTGAAAACAACAGGTGAATTTCCGGCTTTAGCAAAAACAATTAGTAAATGTTCAATTTACACCGCAGAAGAATGGTTTATTCTGGATGCAAGCTGTATTTTAAAACAGTAAAAACTTGCAAATATCTATTATACTGTCAAATGAACCGTTTTCTTGAAATCCAGCTTTGGCATAAAAGCGACGCGCTCGATGATTGGCTGCAATGACAACAGTCCAAGCCGGACATCCAATAATATTCAAAGCTAACCTCAACAAACGCTTTCCAACCCCTTGATTTTGGTAATCTGGATCAATGTAAAGTAGGCTAATATGGTTTTTATAAACTGCCACAAAACCAACAACTTTATCACCATCACAAGCGACAAACTTTCGACAAGGATAAAAGATTTTGTTGAGATAAGGATTCTCAGCCAAAGGAGTCAAGTCACGAGGAACACATACCCCTGCAAATTCGCCAGGTTGCGCTCGGTCGTGAACTTGACAAACGGCTTCCCAATCTATTTCAAAATAGGGACGAATTTTGATCATTTAGGGAACTCAAAAACCCTATTCTAATTTTAACTCAGGAATGGTCACAGAGGGAAGTGAAGCGGCAATAATTTCAGGCCGTTCAATCGTCTCAGGAAATAGAGCAGAGAAAGTGGTTTCACCGTCTTCTGTTCCGACTAAAGACTTCAACGTTTCATAGAAGAAGAAAGACACACCAGCAAATTTCCGGCGGCGACTGTCAGCGACTTGTTCTTTAATCGTTGAAAGCAGAACTGATTTATTTTTCAGGCCCGTTAAAATTCCCACCGCAACAGGAATATTAACTTTCGCATCAAGAACTTCTGATGCTTCTAAATCAGCTTTAAATGCTTTGGGGTCATCCCGATAAACTTGCAGCACTAATTCCTCAATAAATCCAGATCGTTCCCAAGTCGGCCAATCTTGTAAATAATTGTCGTAGGCGTAGGATTTGGGATTAGGAGAAAGGGAAATAATACAATTGGGTTTGTAATCTTTAACCACCCAAAATAGGCGCATCATAAAGTCGGTGATTTTATCAGCACGCCACTTCACCCAATCCGGATCTTTGGGATCACTTGGAGGCAATTTACCGTCGTTTTCTCGTTGGTAAAGCTTACTTGTAAACTCATCATAACCTAACTCAACAGGCAAGCCAAAATGATCATCAAATTGAATGCCATCAACATCATATTTGCTGACAACTTCAACAACTAAATCTAGAATAAATTGTTGAACTTGGGGGTTGAAAGGATTGAGCCAAACGCGATATTTGTTATCTTCTTTTACAAAGGGAATTCCCTCTTGATTGCTCGTAATCCAATTGGGACGACTCTGTAAGAATTGGGAATCTTGGGGAACCATAAATCCAAACTCAAACCAAGGAATAACACTCATGTTTTTTGCTTTTGCTTGAGTGATAATTTCTTGAAGTACATCTCGTCCGGCAAGTTCCGGTGTCGGATCAAGTTCAGTCCCAATAATACGCTTCATGACTTGGCTCGGAAACTGGGTAAAACCACGATTCCAAACGACTGGATAAAGGGTATTAAAGTTCAACTCAGATAAGGAGTCAATCGCTTCTACAACTGAGGTGGGAGAAAATAAAACATTACTGTCAATATTGGTCAGCCAAACGCCTCGAATTTCACCATTCGGGGTGTCAATTTCTGTTGCTTTGACAAGGTATTCATCGGGAACAGAAGATTCTTCCTCTGCTGTCAGTAATGCTTGCGATAAAAAGGTTGTAATTTCTCCGCGAGTTGCAAATTCTTCGGGTTTTAGATAGTTGACATCAGGGTAATTAACAACTAGACCATTTTCAGTAGCCGCCGCGATCAGGCGTTTAGCATAATCGGGAATTTTATCGTCATCAAGATAGGTTTTTTCGAGGGTAAATTTAACCGGTTGAATGAGATCAAGTTTCAACCCGCTAGAGAGTGCAACTAAGGCTTGAACCCGAGGAATTTTCTGTGTGGGCTTAAACGTTTTATCTTGATAACCACTTAAAAATCCTGTACGATAGGCTTTTTGAATGACTTCATAAGCCCAGTAATCATCAGCGACATCTTCAAACTCAATTCCTTCTCGAATGTCGGGTTGATCGGGAAATGCTTTGTTTAACATTGCGGCAAATTCTGCGCGAGTTACAGAATTATCGGGTTTGAATGTTCCGTCTTCATAGCCGCTAATAATCTCATCATCCGCTAATTTTTCAATACAGTCTTTTGCCCAATGTTCTTTGATATCACTAAAATTTGCCATAATTTCTACCGTGTTTGTTAAGTTCTAAATTGTCCGCTGGGTTGTCGATTTCTACAAGTTTCTCATCTCGCAACCCTGTGGGTTATTTCGACACCCATCTTAAGGATTCAGGGAAAAATGATAAATTTGATCAATTAATGGGGTGTAAGCGATCGCAAAAATTCAACAGATTCGCTTATATAATAGGATTGGATAGACTCTCTGAAGAAAATTTTAAGTCTTTTCTGTCTGAAAAGTTCAAGTTCTATCCCCTCAGCCCAACTCCTGCGGCCTTATGGAGAGGCGGATTCAGATCGCGGAGTCGGATCATCCGATCAAACTTTTGTTGAAGAATAGATGAATAATAATTATATTGATAATTTGAATTAAATTCTGTTGAGGTGAATTGACGATGAGATTTATCAATCCTAAAACCGATTTTGCTTTTAAAAAAATTTTTGGTTCGGCAGAAAGCAAAGATATTCTGATTAGTTTTTTAAATGCCTTGATTTACAATGCTGAACCTGTTATCGAAGATTTAGAGATTATTAATCCTTATCTTTCTCCTCCGATTCAAGGGTTAAAAGATTCCTATCTTGATGTCAAAGCTAAACTGAATGATGGTTCAACTGTCATTATTGAAATGCAGGTGTTGAATGTGGAGTCGTTTGGGAAGCGAGTATTGTATAATGCGGCTAAAACCTATTCACTACAACTAGAATCTGGACAAGGTTATCGGTTTCTTAAACCTGTGATTGCACTAACAATTACAGATTTTATCATGTTTGAAGAATCGCAAGGGTTAATTTCTCGTTTTGTTTTTAAAGAAGAAAGTGAAAATTTCAAATACAAAGGGAATGAAATTGATTTGATTTTTATTGAACTCCCGAAATTTAACAAAGAACTTGAACAGTTAGATACCTTAACTGATAAGTGGATTTATTTTCTCAAAAGTGCCAAAATGTTAGAGTCTGTTCCTAGTAATATGGAAGATATACCCGCTATTAAACGGGCTTTTCAAATCGCTAACCAAGCCAATTTAAGCCGTGAAGAACTTGAAGAACAAGAAAAAAAAGAAATGTTTATTTATGATCAACAGGGCATGATGCTATTAGCAGAGAGAGAAGGATTAGAAAGAGGTCTAGAAAGAGGTTTACAAGAAGGTCGTAAAGCTAAAGCTATTGAAATTGCCCGTCAATTGTTGAATATTTTAGATGATGAAACCATTAGTCAAACAACAGGACTGACTCTTGAGGAAATTCAGAATTTGCGCTAGACTCATCCAATTATAATGAATCTAAGACCGAGATAAACGTGCTGCACCAAATGTTGCGTTAAACTGGCGACACCAAATTACTGCTGAAGGATAATCTTCAAGATTAATATTATCTGGAATTTCGTAGCGTTGAGTACCGCTAAATTCTTTTAACTCAGCGAGAATAACATAATCTTTTTCATTTAAAGCATAAGCTGGCGGTTCAGTGGAACCAATTACATCCTCTGAACGATGTAGAATTACGACTAAATCTGGCCCCATATCAAAAGTCGTGAAATCTTCACCGAGTTCGAGATAATTTTTATCATTTTCACGAATAATGCTTGCAGTTCCTTTTGTTTCATGTTCACCACTCACGAACGTTCCTGAACTTAGAATACTTCTTGAAATTTGAACCAGTTGAACAGAATTTTTTTGAACAGTTAAAGATTCAGCGAAAACTATACTACTTGCCAAAAAGAGATAAATATACGAAAAACTTACACCCAGAAATAGATACCGTTTCATGAGATTTAACTCCCCGACTTAATAAAGGAATATCGTCCATATTTTGCTATAGATTTATTACCATTTTCTTGCTGATTTGTCAACCAAGCCCACATTTGATCGCCATAGGAAAAATGCCACCATTCATTTTGATGTTGTTGAAATCCTGCTAAAATCATTATTCCTGCTAAAATCTGGCGATTTTGATGATATTTTTGTTCCTCGGAATGAGAACTTGTAGCAAAATGATTGGGATAAGAACGGGGGGAAATTTCATCAATTGGTGAACCCATATCAACTATTTTTCCGGTATTATTAACTAAGGTAACATCTATCGCTGCACCTGTACTATGAGGAGGAGGTGTTGCAGGTTCAAGACTGGGAACTGCCCAAAATTGATACACTTCTTCTAAGATTGTTTGGTGTTGTTCTAGGGAGATTAAATCAGGCTTTAATTTTCTAGCTTTTAATATTTCAGCAAAGGTATAATCTACCATAAACTGTTGAACTTCAACGGGACGATAAGCATCAAAAATCAAGATGTTCCAACCTGGATAGTTAGATTGTAACTGAGCTTGAGCATTAATTAAACGTTCGAGAACCTCTTGACGCACATAATAGGGAGAATCAACCCCTGAAAGATGATAAGGTGCGCCTAATTTCTGATAAGCATGAGGATATTCAACCGCAAACTGTTCTAGAGAAATCGGAACTAACGGTTCACCACAATCTTGAATGAGTATTTTTTGATAAGGTTTGATCATGTTTTTATTGTTATCGGATTGACTGATTTTTAATTAAACTAAAAAAGGGGAATTAGAGGTTAAATTCCTTTTCCCCCTGGTTGAAATTATTTAGTTTTGACGATAAGCAATGACTGCATAAAACGGATCTCCACCTCCTAAACCCAACATTTGTAAAACAGACGGAACTGAAGATTGTTCAGCAATCACTTCAGGAACACTAAATCCGGGTAAACTTTGCCCTTTAACGGAGTTAAAATATCCCTTGACTAATTCAACTCGACTCTTTTCTGTTCCGTCTCGCCAAGCGGTAATTGCTTTTTGATAAAACATCCGGTTAGAAAAGGTAACAATGGCAATTCCACCGGGTTTTAGAATGCGATACATCTCATAAAAAATTGCTTCAGGATACTGCAAATATTGGATCGAAACGCAATTTAAAACTGCATCAAAATCACAATCTTCTAAGGGTAACTTCGGATTTTCATTCAAATCCTGCAAAAAATAATGGTCAAGTTGGGGATTTTTTTTCAATTCTTCTTCATTCATCCCATGTCCCTCAACGTGAGCGAATTCCATCTCGGGAAGATGAGACACCCAACTACTCATCATGTCAAGAATGCGAGTATTCGGCTTGAGACGTTCACGGTAAAGATTTGTTAAGCGATCAATAAACCCCTCATCGACATGAGTCACAAAACGAGGATAGGAGTAAAACTGGGAATCATCGGTCTCATCAAGTTTTTTGCGGTCTTGAGCTTGTAGCAACATCGTGGCAATATGGTATAAACTACTCTCTATATAGTTTAAAAGAATATTACGGAGTGTAAAGCAGGTTATTCGGATCGAGAAGTGCTTAGAGATACTACAAGAAATAAATATAGGTTAAACGTGAATTGTTTTTGTTCGTTTATTTGAAAGTTTAATGTCGCCTCTATTAGAAGTTCAGAACTTAGAAACTCGCTTTTTTACTCCCGATGGAATTGTCTGTGCAGTCAATAATATTTCTTATGCAGTCAATTCTGGGGAAACGGTAGGAATTGTTGGGGAGTCGGGTTCGGGTAAAAGTATTAGTGTCTTGTCAATTTTGCGGTTAATTCCCTCACCTCCTGGAAAAATAACAGGCGGAAAAGTATTATTTGAAGGCAAAAATATACTCACGCTTTCTTCAGAGGAATTAAGACAAATTAGGGGAAATAAGATTTCAATTATTTTTCAAGATCCAATGACTTCTCTTAATCCAGTTCTAACGATTAAAAAACAAATTACAGAGTCAATTCAGCTTCATTTAGGACTCAATAAAAACGAGTCAAAATCTAGAGCAATTGAATTATTAAAAAAAGTCGGAATTCCTGACGCTGAAAGCAGAATAAAAAACTATCCCTATCAATTTTCAGGGGGAATGCGCCAAAGGGTAATGATTGCGATGGGGTTAGCTTGTCATCCGAAATTATTAATTGCAGATGAACCCACAACGGCTTTAGATGTCACCGTTCAAGCCCAAGTTGTGGAGTTAGTTAAACAGTTAAAAAAAGAACTAGAAATGGCGGTGATTTGGATTACCCATGATTTGGCATTATTAGCGGGATTAGCGGATCGAATTTTAGTATTATATGCGGGTCAAATTGTTGAACAAGCTTCTATTAATCAACTCTATAAAAATCCTCGCCATCCTTATACAATAGGATTACTAGAAAGTTTACCGCGTTTAACAGGAAAGATTCCCGAAAAGTTACCTGCAATTGAAGGAGTTCCTCCCGATTTAACTCATTATCCAAAAGGGTGTCCATTTGCGCCGAGATGTCGTTTTGCTGTCGAACATTGTTTTCAAGAAGATCCTCCATTAGAAATGATAGAAAATGGACATGAAGTGGCGTGTTGGGTAAAGCCTGAAGTATAATCTTATTAATAAAAAAAATAAAATGATTGAAACTGATATTAATACACCTCAAACAAATCCAAAACAAGATACATTAATCACGATTCAAAATTTACAGGTACATTTTCCTGTTTTTCAAGGACTTATTATTCAAAAAATAGTCGGTGCAATTAAGGCCGTTGATGGGTTAACTTTTGAGATTAAACGGGGTGAAACCTTAAGTTTAGTCGGAGAATCTGGTTGCGGAAAAAGTACAACCGGACGGGCAATTTTACAACTGATTCGTCCAACGGTCGGAAAAGTTTACTTTGAAGATACAGATTTAACCACATTAGAAGCTGAAGAAATACGGGTGATGCGTCGGCGAATGCAGATGATTTTTCAAGATCCCTATGCTTCCTTAAATCCTCGAATGACGGTAGGAAAAATTATTGCAGAACCATTGATTATTCATAACTTGGCTACAAAAAAAATCCGCGATCATATTGAAGAATTATTAGAATTAGTAGGATTAAATCCTCAATTTATTAACCGTTATCCCCATGAATTTTCAGGAGGTCAACGACAGCGAATTGGTATTGCTAGGGCTTTAGCCGTTAATCCTGATTTTATTGTTTGTGATGAACCGATTGCTTCATTGGATGTTTCGATTCAAGCCCAAGTGATTAATTTAATGCAATCTTTGCAGAAAAAATTAGGGCTAACTTATCTATTTATAGCCCATGATTTGAGTGTAGTTCGGCATATTTCTAACCGCATTGCTGTAATGTATTTGGGTAAAATTGTTGAACTCGCAGATCGAGTTTCCCTTTATGAAAATCCCTTACATCCCTATACTAAAGCTTTACTTTCTGCGATACCAATTCCCGATCCCGAATTAGAAGCAAAACGTGAACGAATTCTTCTCAAAGATGATGTTCCTAGCCCCATAAATCCCCCGAAAGGCTGTCGATTTCACACTCGTTGTCCGCTCGTTGTTGACCGTTGTCGTCTAGAAGAACCGGAATTTAGAGAGTTTAATCCAGGACATTTTGTGGCTTGTCATTTAGTTGAGGAGTCTCAGAATAGGAATTCAAATCCGGTTTAAAAATTTGTAACCATTGACCATGATTGAGTTGTAAACTACAGAGGGTTTCTTCCTGATTAATTTGACAGTAGCCTTGCGCTTCATATTCATCCCAATAATCTCGCATTGCTTCGGGAAAATTATATTGCTGTTCGCTTACTAAAAACTGAGATTCAGACATCTGATTTCCGATCATTGCAGTTGTATCAAAAGTTGTTTTAAAAAGAACTTTATTAGAAGTGACTTCTAACCAACATTCTCTCCAAGTTAAATGTGAAGTATCAAGTTCTTCTCCCATGGAAGCAAATTCACTCGAACATTGACCTTTAATACCAGAAGGATCAGGAGGAACCGTGGCGTTTGCACAATCTTCTGCGGTCATTTCTCGCCACATTTGATAATTTTTTTGAGCTTCTGGCCCATATTCACCCAAAACTTGATTTAAAGCTTCTTCGTGAGAGAGAGTTTGACAGGCTTTGAGAATTTGGCTGTGAATCATTTCCTCAACTGTTGGCCAAGCGAACACCGGAAAGGATACACTTAAAAAGGAGCTAGTTGCTAACAGACAAACCATCCATTTTTTCATCAGAATATTTACACCTTATGTTTGTTAGTGCTAGAACCTATAATAGCTGTAAGATTTCTAATTCTCGACAAGGATTATGACAAAAGATAATACTGACACATCGGTAAAAACCGAGACACCGACGAAAACTGACACTTCTCAAACTCGTACACCCCCTTGGGGTCAGGTGACAGTTTTGGAAGAGGGCGATCGCTATCGGATTAATCGGATTATTGTGAATCCGGGATATCATATTAGTACCCAAATGCACTATCACCGCAGTGAACATTGGATTGTTGTTGCGGGGACTGCTAAGGTGATTTGTGGGGGTGAACACACCACTTTGATTCCTAAACAATCCACCTATGTTCCGATGAATACTCCTCACAGAGTTGAAAATCCGGGGGTCATTCCATTAGTCATGATCGAAGTACAAAATGGGGAATATTTAGGGGAAGATGATATTACTCGTTTTCCAGAAGAAGGAGGTTATGGCGGAAAAACAGATAAGTAATTCATCGGTAAAATTGGCTCACAAAACAGACTGTAAATATTTTACATTGTCAAAATCATGTAGCTGACTCTTATAGTTTTCTCTGTTGATCAGTCAAATTTATCGGATTAGGGGCTATCTTTTCTGCCCCTATTTATTCGTTAATTTGTACGCAATAAATAAACTTTAAATTTTATTAAAAACTCAAAATTGATCAGATTATCTTCATAATAATGTCTAATTCACTGTTAATCAACCTTTCTGTTCTTATTCCTGAAGCCACAGGTATTTCTGTCTATGCGAGTCAGATTTTACCCCAACTCAAACGACTCAATCCAACTCTATTAGTAGCAGAATCTAAACCGGATTATTCCTGTTATCCCGTTCCCAGTAATATGACACCTATTCAGGGAACAAAAGGACATTTTCGCCGTTTACTTTGGACTCAATTTAAACTTCCTTCTATTTACCGTAAACTCAAAGGAGATCTGATCTTTTCGCCACTTCCAGAAGCCCCGTTATATACTTCTTGTCGTTCGATTGTTATGGCGCATGATTTAATTCCTCTACGTTTTCCGAGACGGGGTTCTCGCCTCACGGCTTACTTTAAATACTATATTCCAATGGTATTATCTCAAGCGGAACATATTGTTTGTAATTCTCAATCAACCGCTCAAGATTTAGTGCAGTTTTTTAACATTCCTGAAACTAAAATAACACCAATTGCTTTAGGATATAATCCTGAAAAATTTCACTTTCTTGATTTACCAACACGTAATTATTTTCTATATGTGGGTCGCCATGATGCTTATAAAAATTTACCCCGATTAATTACTGCATTTTCCCAATTACCTAATCGTGATCATTATGAGTTGTGGTTTGCCGGGCCAACTGATAAAACCTATACTCCAAATCTAAAAGTACAAGTTGCAGAATTAGGATTAAATCAACAGGTTAAATTCTTAGATTATGTCTCACCAAAAGAGTTTACAAAAGTCATTAATCAAGCTATAGCACTGGTTTTTCCGAGTCTTTGGGAGGGGTTTGGTTTTCCCGTTCTTGAGGCGATGGCTTGTGGAACACCTGTAATTACTTCTAATCTTGCTTCTTTACCAGAAGTTGCGGGAAATGCGGCGTTATATATCAATCCTTTAAATATAAATGAAATTACAGAAGCAATGAAAACTTTAGCAAATGATACTAAAATGCGATCAGATCTTCGCCATTTAGGATTAGCGAGAGCGAAAGAGTTTCAATGGGAAAAAACAGGAAAAAGAACCGCTCAGATTCTTGAATATTATCTCTAATATTTGTAGAGTTTAACTTTCTTTTACAGTCGCATAGCCTGAGTTATTTCTACAGGAATTTCCGCTCCAATTTGGGTTAATGTTTCGGTTTCTGCATCATACGCCCAAACTTTTAATACCGTATTTCCTAGAGGTAAAACTGTCGTGGGAACTCGAATAAACCAACCGGAGTGACTATACTCAAATACCGATAAAACTTCAGCCACATCTGAACGATTTTGATTTACTTTTCCCACTGTAATAAGCTGATTTTGATCGCCATAGCTGAGATAAACTGCATCTGCGGGTTTTTGCTTTTCGGGTAAAACCGCCCATCCACTCATTTCTATAACATCATTTCTGTAAATGACTTCAGGGGGTAAAACTTCTATAAATCCATTTTGGAAGTTGGTTTGAGGATTAGTTTCAATAAAACTCAAAGGGCGATTACTACGCTTCCAAAACCAATGGGACTGAACTAACTTATCAGGTCGATACTGTTGTAAAACATTTTCATAAATCAAAGCCGCAGAATCAGATTTTAACACTCCATCCCAAGGATTCTCAAACCACATTTCATTGGTCAGCAAAATAATATCGGGTTGAGTTTTTTCTAACTCTTGAACAACTACTTTTTGAGCTTCGATAGGTTTAGAATAGAGAACATAGCCATATTTAGAGCAAGAGGGTTTGTTAAATAAATAATACCATAATCCTTCAGAAGTAAGGTTGAAAAAGCAAGATTGTTGATCGATTTCTGGTTTCATTACCGTTAAAGCTTCTAAATAATCCGGTTTCAGAATTTGAGCATCAGTAAAAGATAATCGACTCGGTAATTTGACAATTTTATTAATAGCTGTTTTGAAATTAAATCCCGGTTCAGAACGAATTAAGCTGAAAATTAAAAGAACAATTATAATTTGATGAATAAAATTAAGTTTAAGGTGTTCTAACTGCGGTTGTAAAAAGTCTCGAAAGCCGATATAACTCAAATAAGTCAGTAAAAACACAGTTGGAATTGTACCGTGATAAGCATGACCTAAATCACTACGATCAAGGGTAATTCGCATATAAACAACCGACGCAGAAAGCAGTAAAAAAACTAAATAATTTATTTGAACAAAAGGACGCAATTTCAGGTTTTCTGTAATTAAATCTAACACCAAATAAACTAACACAAAAGTTTGAATTAGCATCGCCAACCAAAAGTTCTGTGAGATGAACGTCATCTCTAGAGGAGGTAAAGGAATAAAAGAGATATATCGACCATATTTTCCCCAGTAGAGAACGTGCGAACCAATCGCTAAAACCTGTTCAATTCCTAAAAGTGCTGTGATTAAAATTAGAGAAAGAATCACACCTGTTAAAGAACTAAAAATCCAAGTTTTAGCCGTTTTTTTATCTAAAAACAAGCTCAAAACTAAACTAAAAACATAAACCGCTAAAAAGTAAATTGCGCGGTCATAAACATATAAAAAACTTGTCGGAACTGATGCACCTAAGATAATTCCTAACAGTTGTGATTGTTTCGGTTGAATATCAATGACTCTAAAATATCTCAGAGTAAGAGCCAACTGAAGCATGAAAAAAGTTCCTCGCCGTCCATCGAATTTAAACAAAATTCCATCTAAGATACAAAATAATAAACAGGATGCTAAAAAAATGGGTAAACGCGATTTTTTAAGTTTTGCGGCTCCCGTTAGTTCCCAAAAAATCCAGAAATACCCTAAGCTAGTAATCACATTTTCTAGATTAACAAATAAACGAGTGAGAGCAATACCATTATTATTAAAAGTGAACAGAGTTGCTAACCAAGTCGGTAGAACATCCATTCCCCAACCATGAATTAAAACAGTATTAATAAAAGGTTTTTCTAACTGAAGAAAATTGGGTAAAAATCCTAGATACTCTCCTTCGTGAAAAGAATCAATTAACGTCTCTTTAATCTTAAATTGATCAAAGGGAATATTAATCACCCAAGCGGTTAATAGTATTGTGGTAGCGACAACCCAAACTCGTTGATCTTTAACAAAAGATAAAATAGCCTGAAAAATTGATTCAACTGTTTTTCCCTTTATTTTTAAACTCAAAACCGCTACAAGAGGTGGAACTAACAAAAGAATCAAATATTTTACATAGTCTGTATAAGGGCTAATATTTTCTAAGTAAGCCAGTGAAATGACATCGGTATTATTTCCCAGTGGAATCTTAATTTGATTCACAACCGGAACTAAAACAACCCAACTCAGTAGGGTAATACAAATCACCCAATCTAAACGCGGCTTAGAGGTATTTTCACGATCAAACATTGCAGTTTAAGTTAGAGTTTAAGTTTCAATTTCTGAAAGCTTAGAAGCCGATTGGGGTTGAGAAAAAGAATACAATTTATGACCTGTAAAACTAATCAACGCCACACAAGCAGAGCTGACTAAACGAGCGAGAGTTGGATTCCAATCCGCTTCATTAATTAACAGTTGTAATAGTCCTAAATTCGCTAACAAACTATTCAACGCAACGGAAGCAAAAACTGCATATTGAATCCACCAATTATTCCAATAGATTCCAAAAACAAAACGACGACTCAACCAAAAGTTCGTACTCAATCCAAAAAACCAACTAATTCCCAAAGCATAAACATACCATAAACCGGCTTGAGTTAAGATCGAAAACACAAGAACATCAACGACAGTTGCAGTTCCTCCTGTAAATAAATAAGCACCGAATTGTCGTAGCAATCGAGGGAGTGGAAGACGTCGAGAACCCGTTTCTTTAGCGGCTGTTGTCGTCGCTTCAATGTTTGCTTCTTCCACATATTCGCTATCACTATTAACCGCCCAAAGATCATGTTTATTCGGTGTCATAATATTTTCAGCCGCGAGAATTCCCATTAATAAACTATGGTCTTGGTTGTTATACTTAAATGCACCATAGCGACCAATTAATTGTAGGTTTTCAAAAGATTGTAGATAAGCTTTAATTTCGCCCAACGCTTCTTTGTAGTTTCCTGCATAAATCGGATAAGTTCGAGGTAAACGGACAACAAAACCATCTACTATTTTTTCTTGTTTTAATAACCCAATTTTTCGGAGTTCTGCTTCTGCTATAATCCGCAGTTCATCTTCTGGACATTGCCATAAATGATCCTCAAAGTTGCACCAATATTCACAACAAAGGGGGGTTTGCTGAGAGTTAGGAAGCATCTCCGGCGACCAATTGGCGAAGTTTGTGACTCGCCCTAACTGCACTCTAGGATCATTAATATACAACCAATTATCGGGAAATAACTTACCAGATTCTACAATCAAATACACTAATATTGTATTGCGAAATTTGAGAGACTTTGCAGCTTGAATGACTTCTACAGGAGGAGGGGATTCGATTTGCTGCATTAGGTGAGTAATCGGAATTGAAGAAATAATATTACCACAAGGAACGGTTTTCTGTTCTTGAGTTTGACGATTTTTGAGAGTAACGTGAGTCACTTTAAAATTATCGTGATAAACTCGAACTACTTCGGTATTTAATAAAACGGTTTGGTTGTTTTCTTGCAAATAATCAACAATTTTTTCATAAAGTTGACCCGAACCTAAACGGGGAAATTGAAATTGATCAATTAGAGTTTTAACTTTACCATCATTGCCGAAAACTGCATTCCAAGCTGCTTTTATAAAAGATAAACCTTTAATTCTTTGCGCCGCCCAATCTGCACTAATTTCTTCACAAGGAATTCCCCAAAGTTTTTCAGTATATCCTTGAAAGAAAATCTCAAACAGTCGCTGCCCAAACTTATCAATTACCCATTCTGCAAAGTTATTTGGATTTTTTTTCGGAAACAAACGAGCCGCAAAATAAGAACTAATAATCCGTAAGTTTTCCAACCAACCCAGGGCGAATAAAACCTGTTTTGCTTTGAGGGGATAACTAAAATATTTTCCGCCGTAATAAATCCGAGTCAGGCGGTTAACCGTGACTTGTTCCTCTTTTAAAACCTGATTCCAAAGCTTCAAAACCGGAGCCAGCTTAGTATAAAACCGATGTGGCCCATAGTCAAGAATAAATCCTTTGTATTCAAAGCTTTTCGCGAGTCCACCCACTTGAGTATCCCGTTCAACAACGACAACTCGTTGACCTTGCTGCGTTAAATTATACGCTGCTGCAAGTCCCGCTGGCCCACCACCTAAAATGTAAATCGGCTCCATCACACCAAACTTAATATGTTGCCAAATTGTCACAATGATACATCATTCGTTCTAATTGTGCCGGAACCCGAGAAATTGAGATGAAATTCACCGATTTAATTCACTCCAAGAGAAACAGGGTTTGATGCTCTCAATCCCCAGGTCTGATTAAATAATAATTACTCAAAGTTTGTCAACCAATTTACCTGATGAATAAAACACCAAATCTTCGACTCTGGTTAAATCAATAAACTGTAGTTCATATTGATGATATTCTAAGTTTGTAACTTGATAATCTTCTGTTTCTAAATCATTTTTCTTCCAAGCATAGAATGAGGCTTGGGGATTAGAAAGTTGAAATTGATAAACACCCACTTCCGGATTATTCACCAAGATACTATCATTCGCTTCAACTAAACTATGATTCATCACAATTTGAATATTGTTGGTGGTGAACTTGACATTTTCAAATGCAGGATTGAATCTTTTCCGGCTAAACTTGATCTCAAATTGATTACTCGGATCAAATAAATAAAGACCTTGAATGAGTCCAGTTCGATAGATATAAGCACCGTGATAGTTATCGGGTAAACTATTAATAATTACTTGACTCTTAGGGATTTCCTGTAAACTCACTAAAATATCTTCAGAGATTTTTGCTGCTGTATTCCAGTTTTGATTGAGATCATAGACTGACGTGCCAAAATACAGTAATATTGCACTCGACACGATTAAAATTAACGCCAAATTTTGTAAAATTACAATCAAGATAATTGCCAAGAAAATCGCTGCAAATCCTGAAGCAAAATATAAATATCGTTCTCCTTGAGTATCAATCATAGAGACAGAAACCGTAATTGCAGGTAAAACTAGAGTAAAAAAAGACCCAATCAAAAAAACTAAAATCGGGGGAACTTCAGAGAACTGAGGACGACGTTTCCAGCAAACGATTAAACTGAACAGAAATAATACAACTAACCCTAAAAATGCAATGAACCAAAATGTAAAATTTGATTCGAGTCTAGGAGTGACAAAAGTTCGAGTTGGGTAAATCACAAAATTTTGTAGGATTCTAGTCAGATCAAAACTCAAGTGAACTTCTTCTCCATATCCACCAACCAGTTCACCTAACTTTAAAAAACGGCTACAAAAATAAATAATTAAAACCCAAATATAAAGTGAACAGATTGAAAATCGTCCGGCTAAAGTATTCCGATTATTTTGTCGAATAAAATATTCATAGAGTTCAAAGAGGATAATCAAACCCGGATAAGTAACAACGGATTCTTTGGAGAGTAAAGCAGCAAAGAACGATAAAGCTGAAAAGATCAATAATCGAGGCGGAAAATAATATTTATAGCTGAGATAAAATACAAAAGAAAGTAAACCAAAAAATGTTGCAACTCCATCAGTTCGAGCGGAAATCCAAGAAACAACTTCAGTATGACAGGGAAGTAATAAAAAAATAAACGCAGCTAAATAGGGAAGCAATCGCTGATACCTTAACTTAAATCCGATATTTTTTCCCAAGAAAAAAGCAATTAGTCCCACCCATAAACTATTCATCAAATGGAGCAAAAAATTAGTCAAATGATACCCAAAAGGATTAAGTCCCCAAGCTTGATAATCTAGAAAACTAATTAAACTTAAGACAGGTCGAAAAAACAACGATTGACCATGTTGTTGGTTCACCCACAATCCCCAAGGTCCCAACTCAGAAAATAAAGCAACCAGCACAAAATCATCAGAGAGAAAAAAATCATTAAAAACAGAAGAATAGGCAAAAACACCACAACTGATGATCAGACTCACAATCAATAAAGGATAAATCCAGTGGGGAAACAGCTTGAATGATTGTTTAGATTCTGACATCGACGACTTTAAATCCGATTGAGAACTCATTATTTTTACCTTGATTAAAAATTAAAATAAAACACAAACAATCATAGTTTAGACTCGGTAGATCAGGACTGCTGTAGACGCTTTAAAAATGGATATTCAGCCGGAATAGAGCTAAACTTGAGAGGAAGCCAATCCTTCCCTATGCAACCCATTAACTACAAATTCGTATTCTATCTTGATGAATAAGAAATTGAATCAAATTTCTCAGTTCTGGATACAATAGAGGCAAGCTTTACAAATCCACCACCATCTGAAGTAAAATTCAACTTGCATCTTGAGAGAATACCCTCACTGAAGCCTTGTAAAAATCCATTCAGTATTCATCTTCAGTTCCGGACATGGTATCCTCCACAATGAATGTGTGAGTACCTTGAGGAGTGAACTGATTATGGTCGTAGCATCCGCCCCAACTCAAGATGGAGGACTGCATCAGCCCGCAAACCCAACACAATTTATGAGACAATCCCCAATTAGCTATTTTGGCAGTATCACCGAACTCCCGGCTACACCCCTATTTGGCACCGATGGTATCCGAGGACGAGTCGGAGAACTTCTCAGCGCCCCCCTCGCCCTACAAATAGGCTTTTGGGCAGGACAAGTTCTTCGCCAACAAACTGATAATCCAGGCCCGGTACTTCTCGGTCAGGATAGCAGAAACTCTGGCAATATGTTAGCAATGGCATTGTCAGCGGGTCTAACAGCCGCCGGGCTTGAGGTTTGGTATTTAGGCCTCTGTCCGACTCCAGGCGTTGCCTATCTTACCAGTACCAGTGAAGCGACCGGGGGCGTGATGATTTCCGCCAGCCACAACCCTCCAGAAGACAACGGAATTAAATTTTTTGGTTCAGAGGG
This sequence comes from uncultured Lyngbya sp., assembly GCA_964571155.1. GTDB lineage: Bacteria > Cyanobacteriota > Cyanobacteriia > Cyanobacteriales > Microcoleaceae > Capilliphycus. The sequence goes on from CAZNCM010000007.1 coordinate 39,730, forward strand.
TACAAAACTTTCTTCAGACGTACAACAGCAAATAGAAGCCGCTCTGCGAGGACAAGCAAACTTTCCAGTCAGCTTCGGGAACTGTGGACAACATCACCATCGCTGTGAACTCGTAGAGGACTACGCCCAATCTCTACATCGTCCCCTACTTCCGACTTTAAACCTCGCAGGGATGCGAATTGTTTTAGATTTAGCTTGGGGTGCTGCGGTTCATCTGGCGCCGAAAGTCTTCCGGGAAATGGGGGCTGAAGTGATTTGTCTTCATGACCAACCCGACGGTCATCAGATTAATGTTAACTGCGGTTCCACCCATCTCGGACGCCTACAACAAGCCGTTTATGGCGACGCAGACCGAGTGTTAGCCGTTGATAGTCAAGGTCGGGCGGTTGATGGCGACTACATTCTCTACTTCTGGGGTCAAACCCTCAGCCAAGCCGGACAACTCCCCGAAAATTTGATTATTTCTACCGTGATGGCAAACTTAGGCTTTGAACGGGCTTGGCAACAAACAGGAGGTCAGTTAACTCGGACAGCCGTTGGCGACCAATACGTTCACGCCGAAATGAAACGCACCGGGGCGATGCTGGGGGGCGAACAATCGGGTCATATTCTCTGCCATCATTATGCAATGACCGGAGATGGTTTATTAACCGCCCTACATATTGCTGCATTAGTCAAGCGTTCAGGAGTGACTCTGGCGACATTAGTAGACGAAAGTTTTCAAACCTATCCCCAACTCCTACGAAATATTCGGGTCGAAGACGTTAACCGTCGTCGCAACTGGAAACAGTGTGAACCCCTGATCAATGCAATTCAAGAAGCAGAAACCGAAATGGGCGACCAAGGCCGGATATTAGTACGGGCATCGGGGACTGAACCTGTAATTCGGGTGATGGTTGAAGCCATTCGCAACGAACTCGCTAATCTGTGGGCCGACCGCTTGGTTTCCGTCGTTCAGCACCATCTAGCCGTCTAACAAACTCACTTTAAAATTTCAAATTTTTTAAATCGGGTCGTGGGAAGTTATAGCAAAAATGCTTTTCAAACTTCCTGCGGCTTTATGTTGACGATAAACAGGAATTGCTATAATAGTTAAGTAAATAAACTACAAGTTTTAGTTATACTTACTATGATAGTATTCGTAGTACCATTGAAGGGTCGTCAGGTCTCTAAATCTTGGCAACGAGTTTGTCAATTGTTTGAAAGATCTGTAAAGTCTATTTGCAACCAAACATCATCTGATTATCGAGTAATTGTTGTTTGCAACGAAAAGCCTGACATTGAATTTAACCATTCTTATATTACTTATTTAGAAGTTGATTTTCCCCTGAGTAACAACGAGCCGACTGAACTCAGCCAAAAAGAAACAGATAAAGGAAGAAAAATTTTAGCGGGTTTAACGGCAGCCAAAGAATATAGTCCTTCCCATACAATGACTGTAGATGCAGATGATTGTATCAGTAATAGGATTGCAGAATATGTCAATAAACATCCATTGGGTTACGGTTGGTATATAAACACAGGATATAAATATTTTGAAGGCAGTCAATGGGTTTACATTAAAAGAAAAAATTTTTATCGGATGTCGGGAACCTGTAATATTGTTCGCTACGATTTGAATGATTTACCAGAAAATCCCGAATATAATAGAGGTTACGGTTATTATAAACTTTTCATTGATCATCAAAAAATTCCCAACCTTATGAAGAAAAAAAAACACCCATTAAATCTCTACCTTTTCCCGGTTCTGTTTATGTCCTTGGCACAGGAGAAAATATTTCTAGCAATGAAAATAGGCTGACATTTAATATATTAAATCGTCGATCTTTTAAGCTAATTAAAGATGAGTTTTGTCTCTATCCATTACCGAGTTAGACCTTCTAAATACCTCCTTTAAAAAACTAGGTTTTTTGGCTTCCTGCAATCGGATTATTTTTGGCGGTAAGTGCTGTATAAACCCAATATTTATAATATTTATAATTTAGCTGTGATTAGGAAGAAAGATTTTACACTACTCAAATCAGATTGCTATAATAGCTAATTAGCAATCAATTATGTGAAGAATGATTAATCAACACTTGATTATGCAAAAAAACTGTTTTTACTAAAATCATAAATCTTTATAAAATTGAGACGCTTTAAGTTAATAATTATCCGATTATTAAAAAGCTAGGACAAGCAAAATATGCCTGTAACATCAAAATCTAAGCGCAAGAAATCCAAGAAAAAAAAAGCAAGTTCTCAACCGAAAATTAGTAAAAAAGAACTCAAAATCCGGAAACAGAAAACCGCCAAAGAAATCAAAAAACTAACGTCCTTAGTGTCTTCGGTTGGGGTTTTAGCGGTACTGGTTGGGGTGGCTTTATTTTTTGTCAAAGATGAGAAACTAGCGATCGCAGGGGGTGGCGGTATACTTGTTGCTGCATTGTCCTACAAATACCCCATGCAAGGACTGTGGGCGTTTTTGATCTATCTACCCTTTTCCGGAACAATAACCTACTGGATCGGAGGGGGAAACGCACTCTTTCAACTCGCCAAAGACGGCTTTTATTTTCCCGCCCTTCTCGCCCTAGTTCAAGAATTAAAACGCAAACATCAACCCTTTCTTGTTCACAAAGCCGTTAAAACACCCCTCTACATTTTATTAGGTTTTTGTTTAATTACCCTCTTACTTGTCAACGGTTTACAACAACTTGATCCACCTTATCCCAACGATAAACCTATTTTAATGGGACTTCTTGGACTCAAAGTTTTTCTTGGGTATGTTCCATTAATGACCTGCGCTTATTATCAAATCAAAGATCAAAAATCCTTACTCTTTCTAACCCGGATGACCGTAGTTTTAGCAATTATTTGTTGTGTTTTAGGAGTGATGCAGTATCAATTTCTGGTTTCCGGGCGTTGTCAAGGAACAGACCATTTAAGCGGAGATGATTTATTTAAAGCCACCCTCGATGCCAAATGTTTGGTTGGCGGTTCATTAGTCTTTAGTCCCTCCCAAAATATGATCCGTTTACCCGGAACATTTGTCGCCCCTTGGCAGTGGGCTTGGTTCCTCATTGCTAACGCCTTTTTTACCTTTGCAACCGCCTTTAGCGATCCTTCCCCCCTGTGGCGAATGGTTGGCTTAGGAGGGATGGCGTTAGTGTTTGTAAATTCGGCTATTTCCGGTCAACGAATTGCCCTCGCTTTAGTTCCTTTAGTAACAGTAATTCTTCTAGTTTTAACGGGTCAAGTTACCAACTTAAAACGGTTTCTTCCCATTGCAGCCGGACTGGGTTTAGTCTTAGGAATTGCCGTCATTGCTAACCCCCAAATTGTTCAAGAACGGATTGATAGCTTTGTCTCTCGTTGGGAAGCTTCACCGCCAACTGATTTTATCGCCGAACAGTTTGGACATAGTACAGGACGACAAGAAGGAATTTTTGGCAACGGACTCGGACGCGCCACCAATTCCACCCGAATTTTCGGGGAAACAAAATTGATCGAAACCTATTATCCTAAACTCATTTATGAACTCGGCCCAATTGGAACCCTTGGCTTTTTAGGATTAGTCACAACCCTCACCTTCACCACCTTTAAAACCTATCGTTCCCTCAAAGAAAAGAATATTCGCAGCTTTGGGGCTTCGTTTTGGGTGTTTGTATTAATTATTAGTTACAACACTTACTATTACCCCTTAGATGTCGATCCCGTTGCCGTTTATTATTGGTACTTTGTGGGAGTAATTTATCGACTTCCCGACATCGACAAACAAGAACTCAAACGACTCAAAGAGGAAGAAGAACAAGGGGGTTAATTCATAACCCGTCAACAATGATAAATTATCACTGATCAATCTTCCCTGATTCCCAACTCCCATCACCTGTAACGTAACTTAACTGAAATTTACTTGGGTATCGAAGATTGAGGGAGTACAATATTAATAAACGAACTCCCAGTTCAAATTGAAATCTCGTTTTCCCCTCATTACTCGTTTAGATTTTCACTAAAATCACCTATGGACTGGCCTAAAATTTCTGTCATTATTCCCACCTACAACCGTGAGGAAGCTTTGCGGGAAACCTTAGTTGATGTTCTCAAACAAGACTATCCCCAGTTTGAAGTCTTAGTCGTCGATCAAACTCGTTCTCATCAAAGCGAAACTCAAACCTATTTAGAAGAACTTGCTAAGACAGGTAAAATTACATGGTATCGTCTGCAATGGGCAAGTTTACCCGGCGCCCGCAACTACGCAGTTCGACGTTCAACCGGGGACATTATCCTATTTATTGATGATGACGTTCAACTGACTGAAAGCTTTCTCAAAGCCCATGCCAGTAATTATATTGAAGCCGGAACCTCTACCCCCAAAAATATTGGTGCCGTCGCTGGACGAGTTTTTGATCGCATGAAATTAGGGGATTCTGGTGGAGATTTAATTATCGAAGAATTCCCCCCTCAAGCTTCAGATCCGGGAATTGCTTGGTATCATATTGATTTAGTTCACACTGTTAAACCCCAACAAGTGATTTCCGCCCGAGGGTGTAATATGTCTTTTCGGCGAGAAATTTTTGATCAACATGGTTTACATTTTGATGAACGGTTTAAAGGTAGTGCTGTTCGGGAAGAATCAGATTTTTGTTTACGAGTGCGAAAAACAGGCTATATTATTTGGTACGATCCTGAAGCGAATTTAGTTCATTTAGGCGAAGAAGCCGGAGGGTGTCACGATATTAGTACCCGTTCAATGCAATATCAAATTACCTTCTACCACAATCACTTTTTTATGGGGTTAAAAAATCTTACATTAGGTCAATGTTTGCGCTTCTTTGCCAAACTATTTGATTGTCATGTTCTCGGACATCCTCCCTGTAATAAAAGTGGTTCTCCCCTGAAAGTCTTAACCCGATTTGTGTTTTACACGTTAGGACTTTTTAAAGCCATTGGAACTCAGATTCAATCCCTTTGGAATCAAGGTCAAGTTTACACTCAGCAAGATGAATTAGCCAAAACTTAAAGTGTTTTGAGGGTTAAAAATTCTCTTGTACTTTATTCCT
>CAZNCM010000008.1:0-27508 GCA_964571155.1 uncultured Lyngbya sp.
CGAACCCCAATTGCCGTCCGTAATAATATAAATCCTCCCAATAAACCCAGTTCAACACTCATTTGAGTAATCAACCAAGCGAGTTTGAAATTTTCGGGATTAAACCATAAATTATTAAGCTGTGATAGCGTAAATGTCAGATAAGCAATAAACGCCAGTCCGACTCCTAAACTCAATCGTTGATGAATAAAACGATGTCGCCAAATTTCATAACTGGCGGCTTCGGAAATGTCAGGACTCTGAAAAAGCGACTGGACGAGGTTACGAACAAAAACCTCAACCCTCTGAACACCCTGGAACCTTTGCATCATTCTCACCTGGTTTGTATTTTCAAGTTAAGATGGTTTAGACCCCTCAGTTAATCACTTTCTAATATTAAGGTATAATTTACAAGAATGTAAAAAAATTTGTCTGACGGATCAACGGGATTGTTAGGAGTCAACAAAATGCACCGGAGATCGATTAAGATTTGATTGTGAATAAATCATCAGGTTGAATTGACAACGGTAGGAATAGAAAGTCTGAGATTGAGTGAATTTAAAGGATAAAATCGTCATGAATGATAATCCTCGCCAATTAGCATTTATCATACTCCGAGAGGTCGAACGGCGGGGAGTTTATGCTGATATTGCTTTAGATGAAAATCTGCGGAAAGCAGAGTTGAGTACAGTCAACCGACGGTTAACGACAGAATTGGTTTATGGTTGTGTAAGAAGACGGCGATCGCTGGATGCTTTAATTGATCAATTTGCTCAAAAAAAATCCCACCAACAGCCTCCCGATCTGCGAATTATTTTGCATTTAGGATTTTATCAATTGTACTATCTAAGTCAAATTCCAGCTTCGGCGGCGGTGAATACCAGTGTGGAATTAGCAAAAACTAATGGTTTGTCGGGACTGAGTGGATTTGTCAATGGGATTCTCAGAGAGTATTTACGTCAACAAGAAAAACAAACTCAAAATCATCCAATTCTCAGATTAGAAGATGAGAACTTGATTAAAACTTTAGGAACTTTATATAGTTTTCCTGACTGGATACTTGAATATTGGCTAAATCAACTGGGTTTAGAAGAAACTGAAAAACTCTGTCAATGGTTCAATCAATCTCCGACTATTGATTTAAGAATTAACGCTTTAAAAACAAGCCGAGATTCGGTTGAAACTGAACTGAAGTTAGCCGGAATAAACGTTAACCCCATTCCTCATTTACCCCAAGCGTTGAGACTATCTGGAAGTATTGGAGAGATTCAAAATTTACCGGGTTATCGACAAGGATGGTGGAGTATTCAAGATAGTAGCGCTCAATGGGTGAGTCATATTCTCGATCCTCAACCCGGAGAAATCATTATTGATGCTTGTGCGGCACCGGGGGGAAAAACAACTCATATTGCCGAATTAATGCAAGATACAGGTACAATTTTAGCTTTTGATCGCGCTAAATCTCGACTGAAAAAAGTACAACAAAATCAAGAACGATTGCAACTCAAATCGATTACTACTCAAGTCGCTGATATTCGTGAGCTTTCTGAGTATAATAGTTGTGCAGATCGGGTTTTATTAGATGCACCTTGCTCGGGTTTAGGAACGTTACATCGTCGGGCTGATGCACGTTGGAGACATACAGAACAAAATGTTCAAGAACTTTCAGAATTACAAGCAAAACTGTTAGAAAAAACAGCAACTTGGGTGAAACCGGGAGGGTATTTAGTGTATGCAACCTGTACGATACATCCCCTAGAAAATGAAAGGGTTATTGAATCTTTTTTAAGTCATAATTTGAATTGGGAAATGAATTCACAAGATGTTATTACTTCAGAAGGGTATTTAAAAGTCTGGCCCCATCGACAGAATATGGATGGTTTTTTTATTGTGAGACTTCAACGAATTTCTTAACTCTTAAGAGTTTCGCCTTGACAGAAAAATTACTTTATGCAGTCAAGGATATAGACTAAGACAACTGTTCTAAAATAAATTCCCTGGCTACCTTCAAAAACCGTTCTCTTATGCTTTGCATACCAAGACTCAATAATTTCTTGACTTCTCATAATTTCCAAACGAATATAGCGTTTTTTACAAAACTTTATATCGTGTCCGATTTTACAGATATCTCGGCTTTACCCCAAATCTGATCGCTAATTTCCGTCAAAGTGTTAAATTCACTAAGCCTAAAAGTTTATGCCAATTCTCACCTAACCAAGCAGTCGTTTTAGTGAGGTGTGGCTGAAGTTTTTCAACAACAGAAGCAAACCCTTCGGCTTTTTTTGCATAATCAAAAGCTCGGTCTAACGCTTTACCGACCTCATCTTTATCGGGTTGTGGCTTATTGATTTCTTCCTGTGCATCTTCAAAAGCGTTGTCAATTTTACGACGATCTGAAGTTTCTAACTTCGCCAATATTTCGTGTAAAGCGTTGAGTTCTGCTTGTATGTTAACGCTTGTAGGTGCAAATAAACTGACTTTTTGATAACTTATGTTAGCCTTATTTTTTGTTCCTGGTTGAATAGCGTTAATATTGGCATTTCTCCCAATAGAAACTGAACGGTTTTGTCCGCCCTGGCTCTCATTATTAATACTATTGTCCTTATTGGATTTTACTTGAGTTGTGGGCTGTTCTGTCTGATAACGCCGTAGCCGAATTTTGATTGTTGGAGTTAAAAATTCAGGAATCCCTTGTAAATCAATGGAAGTACAACCCATTTGAAAACAATCTTGATAATTTCTTCCTGCGGCTAAAGCAGTATAAAATCCAACGCTAAACTTAATCGCTGCTTGATCTCCAATGGCTTGATTCATCCCGACGACGCAATCAATATGTTGGTAAATTGCTGTGGCTTGTTCCTCGCTGTAGCAGGCGTTGAGTAAAACACATTCAATTTGTTCTTGAAATAAATCAAATAGCTTTGCTAAAGCTTGTGTACTGACCAGTTTCATTTGTCCAGAATGATTTTCCAAGACCAATCCATCACTACCCGAACCATGTCCAGAAAAGTGGACAATTGTAGGTTGATGGTGGGACAAAAAGCGAGTTAAATCATCCACTTGTACCGCAGATTCAGTGATGATTTTAAAATCATCTTGATTGGGAGACAGTTGCAGTGTATTCTTTATTTCTCGCAGTTCTTCATCTAAGCGCAGATGAGTTGTATTTTTGGGGTTGGCAGAGAGGATAAGGATCTTTTTCACGATGTCATTTAATACCAAATCCGGTTCGATCAGCAGCTTAACAGATTAAGGACATCTGAGCCAACAAATATATTGACGAACGGATCGGGTATGGGTTATTCTAGTTTTAGATAAAACTGCAATGATTTTCTATTTGTTAGGACAATTGGTTTTATTTAAAGGCAATAGAAAACAATAAATTATAAAGCCGTAATTTTTCAGCTTTGTGTTGTATCTGTTTGGGTAAACGTTGAAATTTTGTTTCATCAGAGGAATTAAAAATGTACTTGAAGATTCTAGGCTTACCAGTTAACATTACCAAATCAGATCTAGACGATCTTTTTGCGCCCTATGGAACAATTCTAATCACTGGCATTTCAATCCTTATAAAAATCCAAGAGGATCAGAGTATTGCGTATGTGGAGCTAGACAAGAATCAAAGCATGGCAAAAGACGAACTAAATGAAACACAATGGCATGGCTACTTCCTGAAGGTCGATGAATATAGAGCAGAGGGTGTAAGGTTTCCTCAGCCTTGAATCGGGGATACTGGAAAGCAAGATAGCGAAAACACAAGAATCTAATACATATTTTCACACACACCATATATATGGATAGGAGAAAATTTATCACATGAAAATTATGTTGATAGGAACGTATAACTTTGGACTTGGCATACATAAAGAATTAAAAATTATTAAGGAAATTATAAAACCACAACAAACGTACAGTATTTCTACAGAATATGCCACGTCTTCTGAAGATTTTTCTGAGCTAATTCAGAATGGAAAATATGACCTTATTCATATAAGTTCTCACGCCAATTTAGATGGTAAAATCAAGCTTCCTAACATTGATTTAATTGACTCTACTAATACTAATATTGACAAACATACAAAGTTATTAAAACCAAAGGAACTCGCAGAATTTTTAAAAAACGCTGATGTGAAATGTGTGGTTCTCAATTTTTGTTACTCAGAACAAGTTGTTCAATTGATTTATAAAGACGTTCAATACGTGATAGGAATAAAGGGTGCAATTGGGGGAGGAGCTGCTTTGGAATTTTCTCAAGCCTTTTATAGTTCTTTAGTAACTTTACCTCTTAGCCCAAGCAATGTAGATCAGGCATTTGCCAAAGGTAAAGCTGCTGCTTTCCCAAAAAGCGAAAATTTAGCTGAATACATAAAGCATAATAAACCCTTCAAATTCATTGCCTTAAAAGCACACAATGGTAAGTATGTCAGTGCTAAAGATCACAGTGGCAGCGAGGTTGTAGCTAACGGGGATAAAATTGACAAGTGGGAAATTTTTGAAAGGATTGAGCTAGAAGGCAGTAAGGTTGCCCTAAAGGCTCACAATGGGCAATATGTCTCTGCCGAGCTAGGTCCTGATTCTGACAGTAAGATAGTAGCTAACCGTAATCCGATTGAGAAGTGGGAAATTTTTGAAAGGATTGAGCTAGAAGACGGTAAGGTTGCCCTAAAAGCAGACAATGGGAAGTTTGTCTGTGCCGATAAAAATAAAGACTACAGGCTCATAGCTAACCGAGCAGACATTCAGGGCTGGGAAAAATTCTTCATGGAAGATGTGTTCCCAATTTAAACCCACCTACATTAATTACATAATTTTTTTGAACTTTTGGATTGAGTTTGCAAGTAATCGCGAATATGGCTGCATCCTTTCTCTTGCAACCCCTGCAAACTCATATCTGACACATCCCAGAGCAAAACAAGTTGATCTCCACCCGTAGAAGCTAACCATTTGCTGTCGGAACTGAAACTCACACTATGTACTGCATCAGTGTGTCCGTTTAGTGTTGCGATTAATGTTCCATCCCGTTGCCACAGTTTAATGGTTTTATCGCTACTAGCAGAGGCAATCATTTTTCCATCAGGACTAAAACTGGCATCAAGCACCGCAGCAGTATGTTCGCTCATTTTTTTGATTAAAGTTCCATCCCGTCGCCAAAGTTTTATTGTCTCATCGCTAGCAGTAATAAGTGTTTGCCCGTCCTTTGGATTGAAACCAACAGACCAAATCTGATTTCCATCAGTATTCCATTCACTGAGTTTTTTACCTGTAGAACTGCTCCACAATTTTACAGTCTTGTCATCATCAGCAGTGACAATTGTTTGTCCATCGGGGCTGAAAGCCACACTCAACACTCTATTCTTATGTCCTTGTAGAGTTATAGGTTCTTTATCGTCTAAACTCCAAAGTTTCGCGGTTCCATCAGCACTGGCAGAGGCGATCATCTTTCCATCATTACTAAAGCTCACTGAAATGACGCTATCTTTATGTCCTTCTAGTGTTTTCTGGAATTGTCCATCTACACCCCAAAGCTTTATTGTGTTGTCATCGCCACCACTAGCAATGATGTTTCCATTGGGATTAAAGCTAACCGTATTAACCTTACTTTGATGCTCTTTCAAAGTCAAAATTGGTTTACCTTCTCGACTCCAAATTTTTACTGTTCCATCAGAGCTTGCACTGGCAATTCGTTTACCATCCGGGCTAAACTTCGCACCAAGCACATTGTCCTGATGTCCAGCCAAAACAGTCAACCCGCTTCGGTTTATCTGCCAAAGCTTCACAAGGCGATCGTTACCAGCAGTCGCAAGTATCTTTCCATCCGGGCTAAAAGTAACACTGGGAATTGCTCCCTGATGACCTGCCCAAGTATCTAGTAATCTACCATCTCGCGCCCAGAGCCTTACAGTTCCATCATCGCTACCAGAAGCAATTGTTTGTCCGTCTCTACTGATACTAACGCTCCATACCTGTTTAGGATGCTTAAAAGTTTGTTGAAGTTCACCCTCTCGACTCCAGAGGTTCACTGTTCCATCTACACTACCAGTGGCAAAAAACTGACCGTTACTGCTGAAGTCTACACTTATAACTTTGTCAGAGTGTTTGTTGAGAGTTTTTAGTAGTGTCTTACCATCTTGGCTCCACAACTTCACTGTTTTATCATAACTAACAGTGATAACTCGATCACCTTTAGGACTAAAACTCACTTGCCTTGCCGATGTCTTAAGGGTATGGAGCAATAAACCATCATTCAGTCGCCAAAATTTTACGGTTTTATCAAGACTGGCAGAGGCGAGGATCTCTCCATCTGGGCTAAAACTAATGCTTATAACCTGACTACCATCATGGGCTGGAATCACTCGTATCGGATTGCCGTTGCTGTCCCAAAGCCTGACTGTTCCATCCAGACTACCGGAAGCAATCATCTTTCCATCAGGGCTAAAACTGACGCTCATAACCGTTCGTGTATGGCCTTCTAACGTTTTGAATAGGCTTCCGTCCCGTCGCCACAACTTGACGGTGTTATCAAAACTGGCTGTAGCAATCCTCCTACCATCCGGGCTAAAGCTAATACTCTGAACAACGTCTTGATGACCTTGCAAGCGGTTTTGCTCTCTCACCCAGTTTACAGATTGTGCCAAAGTGCTGAGAACACTAGCTTGGAGTTCTTGCTCTTTACTACCCCAAGGTAGTCGTTGCAAGCGCTTTCCTGCTGTTAGTGCATCAATCAAAGCATCCAAAGAATTTCGGTTCACATTGAAACTAAGTTGTGAAGAGTTCATCACAGCATCAATTATAGTGATTTCTGCTTGCCTCGATTGATATGCAGCAACAGTAGACAAGCTAACAAATACGACTGATGTAATGGAAGCGATTAGGAACTGACGCTTTCTACGTTTCTCCTCTTTCTTCAGCAAGCGATCGCGCAGTGCTAAACTAACTTCAATAAACTCTTGCTCCCCTGAACTGATATCCTCTCGGCGTTGTTTGAGATTTTCTTCAGCCTCCGCTAACGCCGCACCCCGCAACAATCCCCCTTCATCCCGTTGCGTTTGTTCCCATTGATACATTGCTGCTCTTAATCGCTCTTGCCAAGTGCGAAAGCTGCGGTCTGTATCCATCCATTGTCGCAGTTCACTCCAATTGCGAATTAACGCTTCATGGACAACTTCTACTGTTTCTTGGTTGGCTGCATTTCGACTGGTAACAACTAATCGCGCATCTGCCAATTGTTTGACTAAAAACCAACTAGCATCAGTTAATTCGACTTTTGTTGCCAATCTGCGGGTATCTTCGGTTCCTTCACCGGGACGGACTAATTGGATAAAAATTCGCCGCACTTGTTCTTTTTGAGCGGCACTCAGCTTGCTATAATTCTCATCTGCATGACGAGCCAAAGCGCCTTGAACCTGACCAATTTCTTCATAAGCGGCATGGGTTAATTGTTTACCCTTTCGCCGTTTCCACAATTCCGTTAACGCAAACTCCAATAAAGGTAAATTACCGGGTTCATCTTCAACATCATCTAATATTCGTTCCCTCAATCCCGCTTCAAAGGTTACTCCCAATTTTTCAGCAGGCTTAACAATAACTTGTGAAAGTTCTTCACGGTTCATCGGCCCCAACTTAATATCAGCATTTTGCAACACATCTGCAAATCGACGATAAGACAGAGCATTTCCCAGAAAATCCGCTCGCATTGTTGCAACTAACACATGGGAAGATTGGGATTGAGAAGAAGACAATTGAAAGCTGGTTAATAAGATGTCGAGAAAACGATAGCGAATTTTCTGTTCCGTACACAAAGTATAAAGTTCTTCAAATTGATCGGCAATTAATAACACCCGATGATTGGGATAATTTCGTTCAATTTGGGATAAAACATCTTGAAGGGGAACCGAACCCTCAACAAAATATTCGGCTAACTGACGGGCTTGACGCATTTGTTCGGTTGCATTTTTATCCGGTTCATAAAGTGGAACGAGTGACTCAGCCAAAGCATGAAAAGGATCTGAACTCGGACGAAAATGGGTAAACTTCCAATAACCTTCTTTTTGCAGTTTCGGTACTAAACCAGCCATAACCAATGAAGACTTTCCGCTTCCCGATGCACCCAACACGGGTATAAAATTACGGGTTTGAGTTGTAGTGAATAGTTCTTGTATAAATACCTCACGTCCAAAGAAAAACTCCGCATCATTAGGGCCAAAGTGAAACAAACCGCGATAAGGACAGGGAATATTTTCTTCAGCAGTATTTGTAGATTCAACAGGTAGTATCTGGGTTTCTTCACGGTAATAGTAGTTAGTAATAGTAATATTAGCCGTATTGCGATCGCCGGGAATAATAATACTTTTGTTGGCATCCCGGTTAATTGTTACACTGCGGTCATCTTCCGAATAAATATTGTTATTCGTTGCCCGATTTCCTAAAACTGAACTTGGCTCTCCTTCGATAATAATCTTTTGATCTTCTTGTTCTTCTGGCATATAAAAACCTAATTTTAATTAGCCTCTGTTTACTTATCTCAAACGAAAAACCCTCAGTTTTTTACCGCCGCTAATTTCACCGGGGCGGGTTGGCAATTTATCCGTTTCCGCAGTTCCTTGTGGATTAGAGTCTACTAACTTGAGTTATAAATTAATTTTCAGACTAGAATGATTCTCTTAAGATTGGAATTCCTTTATTTAACCTCCAATATAAACAGTTAATCAATCAAATAGATCAATTTTTAAAATCAATGAAGAATCAGTAAAGAAAGTCAAGAAATCAAGTCAATCTTTGGTGTGGCCAATAAAAAATTCTAGTAGAGCAGCATATATGAAAGTTATAATACCATATACTATCATATAACTTAGAAGTTCACCTTGGTTACAAAACTTTTTAGGATCTTCACAAGATCGGGTATTTCCCCAGATTTCGTTGCGAGATTTCTGCTAAGGAATAAGAGGTAAAAAGCAACAGTAACTAAAAAACAATAAGTTCGGAACTAGCCCATAGCTTAGTTTTTTACCCAGCCTAAAGTACAGGTGGCTGTTCCCCTACCCTGACTGCATAAAGTATAATTTTTCTGTCAAGGCGAAACTCCTAACTCTGTTCAAGTTTAAATTTACTCCCTAACCCCTTTTTATTCGCCGGCTAGGGAGAACTGATGATTAACAAAAATTATCCGTTTACGTCTTCTTTTCCATATCCTCCACCGCCCGGAGTTTCTATTACAAATACATCCCCGATATTCATCTCAACTGTGGCGGTACTCCCCAATATTTCCACCGTTCCATCGTGACGAATAACGGAATTTTTACCCACTAAACCCGCTTCGCCTCCCGCCAGTCCAAACGGAGAAATAATCCGATGTCCCGATAAGATACTCGCCGTCATTTTTTCTAGAAAACAAACTTGTCGAATGATGCCATTTCCGCCTTGATATTGACCTTTTCCGCCACTATTTGAACGAATACTAAATTCTTCTAATAATACCGGAAACCGCCATTCTAAGACCTCTGGATCGGTTAAACGAGAGTTAGTCATATGAGTATGAACCGCATCAGTACCGTTAAAGTTTTCACCCGCACCTGAACCCCCACAAATTGTTTCATAATATTGATGGCGATCGCTTCCAAAAGTAAAATTATTCATGGTACCTTGAGAGGCTGCCATCACGCCCAACGCCCCGTACAAAGCATCAACAATTGTTTGAGAAGTTTCCACATTTCCCGCGACAACAGCCGCCGGATAACGAGGGTTCAACATACACCCTTCAGGGATAATAATATTGAGGGGTTTTAAACAGCCAGCATTGAGGGGAATCTGGTCATCAACGAGGGTTCTAAACACATACAAAACGGCAGCTTTACAGACCGCTTGGGGGGCGTTAAAGTTGCTGTTTAACTGTGGGGAAGTTCCCGAAAAATCGATAGTCGCGCTGCGGGTTTGTTTGTGGATTTTAATAGTAACTTTAATTTTACTGCCACCATCCATCTCATAGGTAAACTCGCCATCTTTTAACACATCAATTGCCCGACGAACGGATTCTTCGGCGTTATCCTGCACGTAACCCATGTAAGTTTGTACCGTTTCTAAGCCGTATTGATTCACCATTTTTTGCAGTTCTTGAAGCCCTTTTTCATTGGCGGCAATTTGGGCTTGCAAGTCGGCAATATTAATATCAGGATTTCGAGAAGGATAACGTCCTGATGTTAACAATTCCAACAATTCTACATCACAAAATTTCCCCTGATTCACCAATTGAACGTTATCAATTAAAATCCCTTCTTCCTCAACAGTTGTGCTATTTGGAGGCATTGAACCGGGGGTAATTCCGCCAATATCGGCTTGATGACCCCGAGATGCCACATAAAATAAAATTTGGTTGGTATTGGGGGCAAAAACGGGTGTAATCACCGTTACATCGGGTAAATGAGTCCCGCCATCGTAGGGGTTATTTTGCATATAAACATCCCCCACTTTTAAATCATCTTTTTTGGCTTTAATTAAACTGTTAACGCTTTCACTCATTGAACCCAAATGCACGGGAATATGGGGGGCGTTGGCGACAAGTTGACCTTGTTGATCAAAGATTGCACAAGAAAAGTCGAGGCGTTCTTTAATATTAACAGAAGCAGCCGTATTTTGTAAGGTTATTCCCATTTGTTCGGCGATAAATTGAAATAAGTTCTTAAAGATTTCTAGCCGCACGGGATCGGGTTGGCAAGGGTTGGATTGAGGATTTAATGTTAATTCTGAATCTGATATTTCTGAATTTGATTGTGAGGTTTTGAGTTTGTTTAAAACTAAATGATTGCGTTCGGTTAGGGTAACTTTCCAACTGGGTTCGATAATATTAGTTCCGGTGCCTTCGATAATCATTGCCGGGCCAATAATACTATCTCCCGGTTGTAAATCTTCTCGCTGAAATAGGGGTGTATTTTGCCAACCTTGGGGCGTATACATTTGTACATTTGCGATGGGTAAAGGCGGTTGGGAATGCTGGCGAGAAATGAGCGGTTCTTCCGGTGTTTCCATCTGTTGAATAGCTTCCAAAGAAACCGATTCTATAATTAATCTTTTTCCCTCTCGGATAAAGCCATAAATCGTTTGATGTTTGTGTTCAAACTCGGCTTTCATCGTGTTAAAATCAGCAAAATTAATCGTTAAGGTTGAATCCGTTCCCTGATATTTTAAATTGACTTTTGCTAAAACTGTTGTTTGGGAATCTTCTCCTGTTAATTCTTGTTTGCATTCGGTTTCAAGTTCCTTTAAAGTTGTTTGTAAATGGGGAATTAATTCTTCTGTTAATATTGCTTCTACTGCCCGTTCTTGCATCGCCCGAATATCAGCTAACCCCATCCCGTAAGCAGATAAAACCCCCGCATAGGGATGAATAAACACCTGTTCAATTCCTAACGTATCGGCAATCAAACAAGCGTGTTGACCTCCCGCCCCTCCGAAACAACAAAGGGTGTAGTTAGAGACATCATAACCCCGTTGCAGGGAGATTTTTTTAATCGCATTTGCCATATTTTCAACGGCAATGGCAATAAACCCTGTCGCGACTTCTTCGGGAGTACGACTATCTCCGGTTTTGGCTTGAATTTCTGTGGCTAATTCTTGGAATTTTTGCCGAACAATTTCCCCATCTAACGCTAAATTTCCCTCAATTCCAAACACTTTGGGAAAGTATTCGGGCTGAATTTTTCCCAACATCACATTACAGTCGGTAACGGTTAATAACCCGCCTTTGCGATAACAAGCTGGCCCAGGATTCGCCCCCGCAGACTCAGGCCCAACCCGATAACGCGACCCATCAAACCGGACAATGGAACCCCCACCTGCGGCGACGGTATGAATGGCCATCATTGGGACTCGCATCCGCACCCCGGCAATTTCTGTTTCAAATTCCCGTTCATATTCACCGTTAAAATGGGCGACATCGGTGGAAGTTCCGCCCATATCAAAGCTAATTATTTTCTCAAAACCCGCCCTTAAACTGGTTTGAACTGCCCCAACAATTCCTCCCGCTGGGCCGGAAAGAATGCTGTCTTTTCCTTGAAAATTTCGAGCATCGGTGAGGCCACCGTTGGACTGCATAAATAATAATGAAACCGATTCATTGCCACAATTTAACTGACTGTAAACTTGTTCAACGTAGCGACGTAAAATAGGAGAAAGATAGGCATCAACAACAGTTGTATCTCCCCGACTAATCAGTTTCATTAACGGGCTAACTTCGTGAGAGACGGAGATTTGAGAAAAGCCAATTTTTTGGGCGAGTTCAGCAATTTGTTGTTCGTGTTTGGGGTAGCGATAGCCGTGCATTAAAACAATGGCACAACTGCGAATTTCGGCATCGTAAGCTGCTTTAAGCTTGGGTTGTAGCGATTCTAAATTAACGGGTTGTAATTCATTTCCTGAAACATCATAACGTTCATCCACTTCGATCACTTGTTCATAGAGGGTTTCGGGTAAAATAATTTCACGAGCGAAAATATTGGGGCGATTTTGATAGCCGATTCTGAGTGCATCTTTGAAGCCTTTTGTAATCACTAATACTGTGCGATCACCTTTGCGTTCGAGGAGAGCATTGGTGGCGACAGTGGTTCCCATTTTAACTTCTAAAATGCGGTGGCTAGGAATGGGTTGATCGGGTGATAACTCTAGGATTTCTCGAATTCCTTGAATGGCTGCGTCTTGATAGCGTTCAGGATTTTCTGAGAGTAATTTATGGGCTATCGTTTGGTTAGAAGGAGTACGGGCGACAATATCAGTAAAAGTACCACCTCGATCAATCCAAAATTGATATTGATCTGTATTTTTAGGATTTGATGATGTCTGAGTCATCTGGTTTTAACCTCAAAAAAATTTAATTGATTGTCTTCAAGTCTCAAACCGAATGTATAGGCGGTGAGAGTTTATATTGTAGCAAGTTTAACCGGGTAGGGTGAATTTCGATTTCGGGTTTATTTCTGGCGATGATCGGGAGAAGTGGCGATAAAGTTACCGTAGTATTTGCTAAACTTCCAAAATTTCTTGATGAAATTTAAGGTATGATTGAAAGAGTTCAGGTGTTTTGAGTTAAGGGTGTCCAGATGAAAGTCATAAATAAGCATAATAGTTCCTCTCTTGATCACAAAATAGGGTGTTGGGAAGGTAGATGATCATCACACTTAAATTTGAGTTAACTGTGTTGAATCTAGGTAAAATTAGCGATAATACTGTTTTTCTATCCAAATTCGCACGTCTTGTTCACAGGTGAATTGTTCAGTCTGTCCAGTTTTTGGGTCGTAAATATGCCAGATTAAGTCTTCTTTTCGAGTTTTAGTTTGCCAAATACGAGGTTCTGAGTTGTTGGCTAAAAAACGGATAATGTATTGAAAAATCTGAGAAAAGGTTTGGCTGAGTTGTGTTTTAATTTTATGGGAATGATCTTGACGCTTAGAAGAAGTATCAGAGGGAAAAGCAAGCAAAACTTGAGTTATTTTCATAGAAATTACTCCTCAACAAATTTGAGTTGGAACCCATTTGATTTGGGGTTATTGTTATTTTGCCGAACTTGACGGAAACAAAACAGAGGCAGTTATAATAATTTGTAACCATAACAGTTTTAACTTAAAGCAACTGTTATGCTAGTTAACGCTGAGAACTGTATTGATTAGTATCTTGAGAGCCTCACATTTAACCCCTATGAACCTCAAACCCCTAGAAAAATTAGATCGCACCAACCTCTATGAACAGGTCGCTAATCGGGTTCAGTCCCTAATAGAAGAAGGTACTCTGCAACCGGGCGATCGCATCCCCTCGGTCAGACGGATGCACAAACAGATGAACATCAGTATTTCTACGGTATTGGAAGCCTATCGCCTTCTCGAAGATCGGGGCTTAATTGAGGCGCGTCCCCAGTCGGGTTATTTTGTCAAGCAAACGCCGTTGCTGTCCCATCGCGATGAACCGAACCCTTCGGCGCCTCCCCGTCGCATCTATACAGTCGATGCTTCAATTGCTTTGGGAATTAATGTGGCGCTGCGCGATCCCAATATTATCCGGTTAGGGGCTGCGGTTCCTGATCCCCAACTGTTTCCTGTTAAAGCCCTCAACCGATTAATGGGACAGGTGATGCGTCAACATCCCGAAACTTGTCACGCCTATAACCCACTTCCCGGCTGTGAACCCCTCCGTCACGAAGTCGCCCGTCGTTTGATGGATGCGGGATGTTCCCTGACTCCCGAAGAAATTTTAATCACAAATGGGACCACAGAAGCGCTTCATTTGTGTTTGCGGGCGGTGACTAAACCGGGAGATACAGTGGCGATTGAATCTCCTTGTTATTATGGTTTATTAGAAATTTTAGAATCGTTGCATTTACGAGCAGCATTAGAACAGGGAAATATTGCGGCTTGTACTGTTGTTTCTAATTTTAGTAATCCTCTGGGGTGTTGTATGAGTGATTCCCATAAAAAACAACTGCTAGAAATTTTAGAACGGTATGATATTCCTCTGATTGAAGATGATATTTATGGAGATTTAAAATTTGACGGCAATCGTCCGAAGGCGATTAAAGCTTATGATCGCAAGGGTTTAGTCATGTATTGTGCTTCTTGTAGCAAAACACTCTCTGCGGGTTTGCGCGTCGGTTGGACGGTTCCTGGTCGTTATCAAACAAAAGTTGAACAGCTAAAATTGATTACGAATATTAACACGGCAGCAGCAAATCAGCTGACAATTGCAAGTTTTTTAGCCAATGGGGGATATGATCGCCACCTCCGACAATTACGACGGGCTTATCAAGAACAAGTCATCCGAATGACCCAAGCAATTTATGAATATTTTCCGGATGAAACCAAAGTTACTCGACCAACGGGGGGTTATGTGTTGTGGGTCGAAATTCCCTCAAATTTTGATTCAATGATGCTCTATTATCAAGCACTTCAAGACCATATTAGTATTGCACCCGGTTCAATATTTTCGGTATCGGGAAGTTATCAAAACTGCTTTCGTCTCAATTGCGGAATTCCCTGGTCAGATCAACTCGAACAAGCTCTAAAAACGTTAGGGGTTCTCATTCATCAGCAGGTATACAATTGATCTTAAATTTAAGTCCTAAAAACTAAGTTAATTCGCTAAAAGTTATCAAGTCTATACTTATAAATTCAACGAATTAGCACGACAAAACCTTTAACTCAACCGATCTCTTTGAGAAAAAGCTCAAGTTGATTCTGGTAATTTTTTGGGCTGGATGTTATCTTAAATAATAACTAGCTAGAATAGAAGCTCAAAATTGGACAAATATCAGCAAATGAGGAAAAGCACTCTGGATTGGGCAAGAATGAAATTCATCCTTAAGGAGGACTTACAATGATAGAACTTAATAGTACAATTTCATCACAACACCAAGATCTGCCCAAGTGTTCTACGGGTATCAATGGATTAGACGAAATTACCTTAGGTGGACTCCCGAAAGGACGGCCGACTCTTATTTGTGGTACAGCAGGTTGCGGTAAAACTCTGTTGGCAATGGAGTTTTTAGTGCGGGGTGCAGTTCAATATGATGAACCCGGTGTATTTATAGCATTTGAAGAAACAGCCGAAGAATTGACTGAAAATGTTGCCTCTCTCGGTTGGGATTTAAACCAACTAACAGCCGAAAATAAAATTAGTATCGATTATATTCACATTGATCCTGAAGAAATTCAAGAAATTGGTGAATATGATCTAGAAGCTTTATTTATTCGGTTAGGTTGTGCCATTGATCAGATCGGCGCTAAACGAGTTGTGATTGATACCATTGAAGTTTTGTTTGCTGGACTTTCTAATGTTGGGATCATCAGAGCGGAATTACGGCGATTATTTCGTTGGCTCAAAACCAAAGGAGTCACTGCCATTATTACCGCAGAACGGGGCGATAATAGTCTCACCCGAAACGGTATCGAAGAATATGTTTCGGATTGTGTAATCAGACTCGATCAACGGATTCAAGAGGAAGTCTCAACTCGTCGTTTACAAATTATCAAATATCGGGGTTCTTATCACGGAAGCAATGAATATCCATTTCTAATTAATGAAAATGGGATTTCGGTTTTACCAATTACTTCTGTGGGTTTAGAACATGAGGTTTCTAATGAACGAATTTCCACCGGAATTTCTCGGTTGGATGCCATGCTCGGAGGGGAAGGCTACTATCGAGGCAGCAGTGTTTTAATCACAGGCACCGCCGGAACTGGAAAAACCACTCTCGCCGCCCATTTTGCTCAAGCCGTATGTCAGCGGGGAGAACACTGTCTGTATCTGGCTTTTGAAGAAGCCCCAAACCAGATTATCCGCAACCAACGTTCTGTCGGGGTGGATTTAGAGCCTTTTGTCGAACAAGGATTACTACGATTTAAGGCTGAACGCCCTACAGCTACGGGTTTAGAATTGCATTTAGTGACACTGCACCGTTTAATTGAACAAGTCAATCCCAGCGTCGTGATTGTTGATCCGATGAGTAACCTGACGATGAGCGGAACATTAACACAAGCGAAAGCTTTTTTATTCCGTTTAATTGACTTTTTCAAGAGTAAACAAATCACGGTTTTATTGACCAATTTAATATCCGGTAGCAATCTCATTGAGTATACTGAAATTGGCATTTCATCCTTGATGGATACTTGGTTAGAAGTGCGAATAACAGAAACGAATGGTGAACGGAATCGTCTACTGTATGTATTGAAATCTCGGGGGATGGAACATTCAAATCAAATGCGAGAAAT
This sequence comes from uncultured Lyngbya sp., assembly GCA_964571155.1. GTDB lineage: Bacteria > Cyanobacteriota > Cyanobacteriia > Cyanobacteriales > Microcoleaceae > Capilliphycus. The sequence continues at coordinate 16,719 of CAZNCM010000008.1, forward strand.
GCTGTTAACAAAGCAGGGGATTCAACTCAGTGATGTGTATTTAGGTCAAGGTCAGGTCTTTACGGGAACGGCTCGTATGATTCAAGAAGCTCAAGAAAAAGCAAATGGATTAGCGCGTCAGCAGGAGTTTGAACGTAAACAAAGACAGCTAGAGCGCAAACAAGTGATTGTGCAATCACAAATCGATGCTCTCCAAGCTCAAATTGATGCGGAAAAAGAAGAACTAGAGTTGATGATTCAGTCTGAAAAACATACTCAGAATATCTTGCATCAAGACCGAATAATAATGGCTAAAATGCGTCAAGCTGATGAAAATATTACTTCAGAAAACTAAGCGTTAATCTGCCGAACAACTATTGATTTTGTTTGCTTTATGCTTAACCGAATGCTCAAGAAAATTTATGGAGAACTTGGTGGAAATTTCAGAAAAGCTTGAACCCTTTGATCCCAATTCTATTTGGGATTTTAAACTCTATGTCGCTGGACATACAACTCGCTCAATTAGAGCATTTGAAAATCTCACCCAAGTGTGTGAGGAGTATTTGAAGAATCAATATAAAATTGAAGTGATTGATTTGTTAAAAAATCCTCACCTGGCTAAACAAGATCAAATTATTGCTTTACCCACTTTAGTTAGAAAACTCCCGACACCTATCAAGAAAGTAATTGGAGATTTGTCGAATCAAGAAAAGATTGTAGTCTGGTTAGAAATCAATAAAGTTTCGACCAATACTCAATAACTAAAGAGTCGTGAAAGAGATGATTAAGTTATGAAAGAAAAGTCAATTGAAAACTCAACTGAAGTTTTTAAAAAAGTTTTAAAAGAAAAAAAAGAAGTCCATTACACTTTGCGTTTGTATATTGCGGGAACAGCCTTACAGTCTATCGTCGCCCTCAAAAATCTTCAAAAGATTTGTGATGAATATCTAGGGGGACGACATGAATTAGAAGTGATCGATATTTACGAACACCCGGAACGATTACAAGCTGAAAATATTGTTGCTATTCCCACACTGATTAAAGTTTTTCCTGAACCGTCTCAACGGATCATTGGGAATTTCTCAGACAAACAAAAGGTTCTAACCGCATTAGGTTTGATCTGAAGTTAAGCTTTAAACGAGATCACTTAAAGATGTTCAGAGCGTAATTTTTTAAACACCTGATACATCTGTTTTGCTAATTTTTGGGGATTCCACAAAGGGGCTAAGTTTTCTGGTTTTTTGGAGTCAATTAAATATTCTCGAATTTGAGTTCTCAAAGCAGTATTAGTTCCTAATTTTATCCCAAGTTCGGTGTATTCTTCCCAACTCCAAGCCACACCCACATCCAAGTTAACAGCTTTTAAAAACGCATAACCCATGCGAGAAAGATACTGTTCACCTGCTCTCGTTAAAATCGGTAAATTTGACCACAAAGCTTCTAGATTATGGGTTCCGCCGTTGTAAGGATAGGAATCTAATAAAACATCAACAACTTGATAAATGGCTCGGTGTTCTTCCTCGGTTTTTGTTAATCCAATAAACAGAATTCGATTAAAATCAACACCTTGTTCTTCACAGGATTGACGATACATTTCCCGAATTAAAAGATGATCTCCTTGGCCTTTTCTAATCATTAAACTTTCAGGTACAGCTTTCAGAATATTAACTTGCGCTTCGATCATTTCAAAGTTTGTTTTTCGACCGGGAGCAACACATAAATAAACTAATTTATCCGGTTCTATTTTTAGCTGTTTTCTAATTAAATTGCGATTAACTTGATGACTTGCTAATCCGGAAATCGCCACAGAAGTTTCAGGTAAACGAATTAATTGTTCACGATAATATTGTTCTCGTCCGCTCGGATGAGTATTCCAATCACAGAGAAAATAATGTTTGTCTGTGATATAAGGCGCATCAAAACCCAGCCAAGTCAAACAAACAGGAGCGGGTGAATAGTTTAAAATCTGGACGTTGGCGGGGACGGTTACGGAGTCTAAATCAATTAAAATATCAATCCGATCCTGTAAGATTTCTTGGGCTAATTCTTCAGCTGATGCAAACCCATTCGGATAGGATTTTGGCCAGTAAAATTTCTGAGCGATTCCTTCAAACTTTTGGGTAACTTCATCCGCTTGTAATCGTCCAGTTACATACAGATGAACGTTAGGTGTAATGGTGGATAATTCTCGAATTAAAGCTTCACTGCACCAACCGACAGAATGACGGCGAAAGTGTTTGGAAATAAAACCGATTTTTAAAGGATTTTGTGATGGATTTGTTGATAAACTGGGTGGATTTTCAACAACGTTTAACGGTTTCAGCACTCGTCTTTGGTAATATTCAGCCGCAATCTGTTTATAAAAATGAGTATTTTCGACCAGAGCATCTCGGACATGAGACACAATAAAAATCAAAATTTCATACAACAAATTTACTTCAAACAGAGAGAAGCTTTTGATCCGTTCATTACAAATTTTTTCGAGTTCTACAAGTTTAGTCACAGCTTGTTGATAAGCACCGGATTGAGTATAGGCAAAGATATAAGCAATTGCAGATAAAACCGGAACTTTTTCACCGCATTGTTGACAGTATTGATCGGCTGCTTTTCTTGCTTTTGTCAGATTTGTTGAGTGACTGAGAAGATCACAGAGTTGCTGATGGGCTTCAATATAGTCGGGGTTGAGTTCAATTGATTTTTCTAAATTAGCAATGGCAACTTGGGGTTGATCTTGCTTTTGAATATGGGCTAAACGACAGTATATTTCTGCCCAGTCCGGTTTGATTTTAATTGCTTGTTCATAGTTTTCAATCGCTTGTTGAACTTGACCCGCATTCGCATAAATATTTCCTAAACTCGCATAGGCTTCTGGAGTGTCAGGCTGAAAATTAAGCAAGTTTTGATAACAGTTAATCGCTTCTTGATGGTGATTGAGTTTCACTAAAGCAAAGCCCAGATTTAGATATAAATCTGGATGTTTAGGATTGAGTTTAATTCCAGCTTGAAAGGTTTTGATTGCCGCTTCATATTGTTTTTGTTCAGAATAGAGACACCCTAAATTCAGATAGGCTTCAACTTCACCGGGTTGAATTTCTAGGGCTTTTTGATAGGAGGAAATGGCTTCTGTAAATTGTTTCTGATGCGTGAGAATATTTCCGAGTTCAATGTGTAGTTTTGCACCGTTCAAGTTTGGCTGAATTTCTAAGGCTGTTTTCCAACTTTTAATCGTTTCTTCAAATCTTCCTAATCGTTGAAAAATCTTTCCTAAATTCCAATGAACAACGGCAAAATTAGGTTGTAGTTCTAATGCTTGTTGATAATCAGCAATTGCCTGATCTATTTGATTAAGTTTAGCATACATCGTTCCCCGATTTCCATAGATTTCGGCAAGGTTTGGCTGAAGTTCTAATGCTTGAGAATAGGCGCGAATTGCTGCTTCAAGTTTTCCTTGAAAGTGAAGTGCATTTCCCAAGATAACGTAGGCGTGATAAAATTTAGGTTGTATTTTTAAGGCTTGCTGACAAATTGCGATCGCTTGTTCAAATTGACCTTGATCAACACAGAATTTAGCCTGAGATTGATAGGCTTTCAATTCATTATATTTTGTTTCTAACGGACTAAAATTTTTTGAATTTTCAACAAAAAATTCATCAGTTTGAGAATAATTTTTTGGAGTTCGATTTTCAGTTTCTATTGCTTCTGTTAGCGGACTCAGCAAATCAACTCCGCCTTCTTCAAATCCTTCGCTAGAGTCAGAAACTAAACTTAAATCTGTGAGATTATTGGCTTGAGTTAATTGACGAAGTGCAACAATTGCTTCTGAACAATCAGATTGTAATTGAAGGATTTTTTGATAATAAGAGATCGCTTGTATTGTTTCACCTTTAACGACTAAAAGAGAAGCAAGCTTTAAGTAAAATTTAACTTGATTGGGTTGCAGTTCAATGGCTTTTTGATAACAAGAAATCGCTTGTTCAATTTGGTGAGTTTGAGAAAAAGCATTAGCCAGCATCCAATAAATAATAGCAGACTTAGAGTCTAAATTAATGGCTTTTTGATAACACTGAATTGCTTCATAATAGCGTTGTAAATGATAATACATACTGCCCAAATTAGCTTGGGCTTCGGTGAATTCGGGTTGTACATCTAAAGCTTGAGTATAAGCCCAGATTGCAAGTTCTATCTGATTTTGTTGTTGTAAAATATTTCCTAAACTCAGATAAGCAACCGCAAAATCGGGCTTGAGATTAACCGCTGTTTGAACCGCTTTTATCCCGGCTTCTAGCTGTCCATTCCAAATAAAAACTTCGGCAAGTTTTTGATAAATTTCTGCTTGTTGCGGGGCAATTTGTAGGGCTTGTTGATAAGATCCGATTGCCGATCCCCATTTCCCGGCTTTTTGAAACTCAATTCCGGTTTTAAAATAAGTCTCAACTGATTCAAATTTCATCCTAAACTCCTTAATTTAACCGTTGTCTATTTAAAATTAAAATTGGATTTGCTCTGTTTTAACGATTATGCTACTATACTTATAAGCTTATCAAAATATTGCATTCACGTGTGATCGGCTTGATCTTGATTTGGCAATCTTCTCACAGAACAGTTTCAATCAGCCGAGTGAAGCCAATTCTTAGATGAGTTGTAAATTTGATGGTATCATGTTTATAATTCACCTTCAAACTAACACTTTAAACAGATCTACTATTCTAGAATGCCCTTAACGCGCTACAGTAAATAGGGGGTAATTAAAAATTTAATTGCCGATTGTCCAAAAATCATCCTAAATTGAGGAGTTCTCAACATGAGCGAACAAGATCCCGTTAAATTAATGAAACAGCAAGTTGGAAAAGCCGCAGCCGATCGCGTCCAGTCCGGTTCAATTGTGGGTTTGGGTACGGGTTCAACCACAGCCTACACCCTTCAGTATTTAGGAGAACGTCTTCAAAGTGGAGAACTCAAAGATATTAAAGGCGTTCCGACCTCATTTCAATCCTCTGTACTCGCTAAACAATATGGTATTCCCCTCGTAACATTAGATGAAATTGATCACATGGATATTGCCATTGATGGCGCCGATGAAGTTGATCCCAATAAGAATCTAATTAAAGGTGGAGGTGCCGCACATACTCGTGAAAAAATTGTTGATAGTTTAGCTGACCAATTTATCGTCGTTGTTGATAGTTCTAAACTCGTTGATAAACTTGGATCAACATTTTTACTCCCCGTAGAAGTAATCCCTTTAGCGATTACTCCAGTAATGAACCACATCGAAAAATTAGGCGGAAAACCCACCCTTCGTATGGGTGTAAAAAAAGCAGGGCCAGTGATTACCGATCAAGGAAATATGGTAATTGATGTCAAATTTGACTCCATTGATAACCCCGCAGAATTAGAAAAAACCCTTAATAATATTCCCGGTGTTTTAGAAAATGGTTTATTTGTGGGCGTTGCTGACGTGATCTTAGTCGGAGAAATCAAAGACGGAAAACCCTTAATCCGCGAAATTTCTTAAGTTCTCTCATCCCTTCGGAGGCGTTCAGGCCGAACGTCTCTATTTTGATTAAAATAGAATAGATAAACCGGGAAGTTGTAGTTGTTAGTCCTCTCATCCATATGATGTATTATAGACGATTTGGACGTACAGAATTGCCCATGCCTGTATTCTCTTGTGGAGGAATGCGGTATCAGCATAAATGGCAAGATATTCCAGCCCATAAAATTCCAATCGAGAATCAAAAAAATCTAGAAGCAACCATTCACCGTGCTTTTGAATGTGGGATTAATCACATAGAAACAGCCCGAGGATATGGGACTTCAGAAATGCAGCTTGGGCAAGTTTTACCGAAATTTCCCCGTGAACAATTGATTATTCAAACTAAAGTTTCTCCTTCTCAAGATCCCAAAGAATTCCGTCGAAAATTTCACCAGTCTTTAGCTTTTTTGCAATTAGATTATGTTGATTTATTGGGAATTCATGGGATTAATAATTTAGAGACATTCAACTGGGCGATTAGACCCGGTGGTTGTCTCGATGAAGCCCGAAAATTTCAAGATCAAGGCAAAGTTCGGTTTGTGGGTTTCTCGACTCATGGCCCCACTGATGTGATTACAAAAACCATAGAAACTGATCAATTTGATTACGTGAATCTGCATTGGTATTATATCAATCAGTTAAATTGGCCTGCAATTGAAGCCGCAACTCGCCATGATATGGGGGTTTTTATTATTAGTCCTTCCGACAAAGGGGGAAGACTCTATGATCCGCCTAAAAAATTAGTTAAACTGTGTTCTCCCTTGAGTCCAATGGTGTTTAATGACTTATTTTGTTTGAGTCATCCAGAAGTACATACTTTGAGTTTGGGGGCTTCTAAACCCAGTGATTTTGATGAACATTTAAAAACGCTTGAACTTTACTATCGTTATGATGAAATCTTACCCCCAATTTTAGAACGTTTAGAAAAAGAGGCAATCTCATCATTAGGAAAAGATTGGTTTACTTCTTGGCAAATTGGCTTACCTAATCCTGAAAATACACCCAACAATATTAACATTCCGGTGATTTTATGGTTGCGAAATTTAGCGATCGCTTATGATCTGGTGGAGTATGGAAAAATGCGGTATAACTTGTTAGGAAATGGGGGACATTGGTTTCCGGGACAAAAAGCCGATAATCTTGAACAAATTGACCTGAGTGAATGTTTAGCCAATAGTCCCAATGCTGACAAAATTCCGACTTTTTTAGCACAAGCCGATCAGATGTTAGGAGGAGGAGAAGTTAAGCGGTTATCTCAAAGCTAAACTTGGATTTTTGACCTTTCCCCTAACCCCTTTTTTGCGAGGTAAGGGGAGAAGAATAAAGTTAATCGTTTTAGAGATTTAAGATCAAGGTACTTACTTTTATTTCTCCTCATCTTTGTTTCTCAGCAGATACAATAGAGGGAAAAGTTCATGACAAAACGTATGTTGTGAAAAAAAAGGATTGATTAATCTTCATGGAGAACGCTTTTTTAAATAGATTGCTAACAAAATGATCATCGAAAGAACACAGCTACTTTTCCAGACAAACAACCACCAAGGACGCCACCAACCCCCGGTTTTTACTTCCACAATATCGGATAATCCAAAGAGAAAAAAAGTGATCGCTGCGATCATCCGATGAACTCGAACCCATCCCCTGTGTTTGAAAGCGGCAATTGCAAAACCCACCCCAAATACAGCCCAAATTCCTGCTTCAATATAATTTCCTTGGGTGTAAATTGCTTCTAAAATTCGGGCTTGTTCGTTCAGTTGTTCGATAGAAGAACCAGACATTAACTGTCTTGTCCACCAACCCAAACCCGCCAAAATTAGAAATAATACAGTTAAGCGAATGATTGCAGCTTTTGACATAGACTTAGGAGTGTGAAGAAAGTCCCCTTTTTTAAGGGGGATAGATTTTGGAAATAATTAATCCTCAAACTGCATTAAATTCCCAATTTGACTTTCATCTAATACCTTTTTCGGACGCATAATTAAAATCAATTGTCCGAACAACGAGACTTCTGGATCTTCTTCAAACCACTGTAATTCTAGTTTGTTATCCTGTTCGACCAAAAAATAACGATCCGTTTCCCAACTGCGTTGAGAACGATCAATCACCACTAAAACGGGTTCAATTTTTCCCGGTAAAGGATTCGGTAAAGTGTCACTTTTACCAATAATCACAACCGGATCTTCTGCATTCGTAATCACTTGCCAACCCGGAAGCGGTATCCACGCCCCCGATCCCGAAAATTTAACCATCCGAAACGGTTCAGATTCATCCGTAATCGACACCGCTTTTAAATCATCTAAGGTTAACGGAAATTCACCGACAACGGGAAGAATACGGGGTAAATCTTCATCCGATTCTAATCGATAAACCGGTAAACGCGGGGCGGGGCGAGTGGAAACAACAGAAAAATCAGTGAGGAGTTTTTCAATTTGTTGTCGGGCTTCGGGAGAATAAGCAAATCTTAACCCTTTAGCAATTAAACGCGATCGTTGTTGGAGATCGCTATGTTGTCGGGCGGCTTTCCAACATTGGTAGGCGATCGCATCCCCCGGATGTCGAGTAAACCCCTCCGGTAAATGGCTAACCCGAGACAAATCTTTGATCGCCTTGGTCAGATCCTTAGCCTCGTCCGCATCAATCTTTTGGGCTAAACTAAACTCAGCCGCCTCTAGGCGTTGCGGTTGGGTGAGTATGCGAAATTCATAGAGAATATCACTTCCTTTTTGCTGAAAATGCGATCGCACCTGCTCAGAAGCGCCACCTGTGACCAAAGAGGTGTAAACTTGAGAAGCGACAATTACCAGATTTTGCTGAATCGGTTCAAATCCGGTTTCTTCAAACAATTTTTGGGAGTTGTAGCCCGATTTTTGTAGTGTCGCACAGGCTTGTCCCCAGTCTACCCAAGTTCCTTCTTTACGACGGAGTAACTGTACTAATTCTTCTGCATTCCCGATCTCGTTAGAGGGTTGGGAGTTGGGGTTCGGGTTGTTTTGCGGTGTTCCAGTCATAACGTTCAAAATCCAGTTTGAGTTTACCCTACACTCTAATTTGTGATTCAATATTTAAGTGAAAGGTAACGGAGTGATTGAAGTTGAGTTAAAATCCGGTGAGATTACTCATACTTTATTTAGTTTACCGGAAAAGGGAAACTTCAGGCAATCGGAAATGCTTTAATTTTTGTAAGTTTTCTCGCTCAGAAATTCTGACTCCTGTACTGAATGTTTTTTGGGCTTTTCGTCGAAACACTATTGTACTCAACCTCTTGATTATTTTATTTTGCTAATGAATTCTAAAGTCTTAATCAAAGAAATCTATAAAAAAGTTCCGATGTACCGTTTATTTAATCGTTTATGGGTTCATCCCCATCAGATTAAAGGCTATGGAGTCACCGATATTGAATGTGATTATCCGCAATGGGGGCCGGGTGAAGATTATCAACAGTGGTTTGATGAAAAAATGGATACCTTTCAAGTCCAAACTTTTCCCCCTGAAAACAGTCAAAATCTACAAAATTCTATTGAGTTGGTGAGAGTTTTGATTTTACTTTGTGATCCCGTCGTTGAAATGAATTTTTTACGATATGTTGATCCGGCTTTAGATTCAACCGATCAATTTTTTGTGCCGATGCGGGTAGCTACTGAATCTTCATTAAAAGCGTTAGAACCCTCCGAAGGAATAGAAATTCATATTCTTGCCGAAAAAACAAATACTGGAATTCTTTATCCCGATGAAATTTTAGCTGAGATTAACGAGACGCAGTGGATAACGAATTGGGAATAAAATCAAAACTAAAATTCAAAAAACGGGCTAAAGTTTAGCTCGATCACCTATCAACACAACTTTCAACAAAAATAATATTATGGTAAACTTACTCCTAGAGCAACTATTAGGACAGGCTTCTCAAAAAGTCGATGCGGCTGAGGTCTATTTTTTATCCTCTCAAGATACACCAATTGAGTTTGAAAATAATCACCTGAAATCCCTACAAACCAAAGCCAAACAAGGCGTCGCTTTACGAGTAATTCATAACGGAAAATTAGGATTTGCTAGTTCAACGGATTTAACCCGACTTGATGATCTCATCGATGCAGCCATTCAAACCGCAGAAATTGGTGATCCGGTAGAATTTGAATTAGCCGCAAATTATCATCATTCTCGCCCCAAAACATCCTACACTCCCCCGACCACTCAAGAACTGGTAGAATTAGGTCACTCATTAATTGATCAAATTCATCACTATAATTCAGAAATACTCGTTAATGTTGACTTTCATGTTCGCACTCAAGCTGTACAAATTGCCACCAGTAATGATGTTTTTGCCGAACAATCCAGTCAAATTTTAAGCGGAAGTTTAGGCGGAAATCTGGTCAGGGGTGAAGATTTTCTCGAAATTTACACCTATGATATTGCCCGAGATCGCCTGATTGAAAGCGATCGCCTAGTTTCCGATTTAATTGAAAAATACCGTCTCGCCGAACAAAAAGCAACGATTTCAAGTGGTTCTTTTCCCGTATTATTTACCCCGAGGGCGGTGGCGATGGTGTTGGGGCGTTTATTTAAAACTGTATTATCCGGTCAAACTGTTGTCCAGAAATCTTCTCCCCTCAGTGATAAACTGGGTCAAACCCTGTTTGATTCCCGCTTTAGTTTATCGGAAGATCCTCAATTCGGGCCAGGGGCTTGTGACTTTGATGATGAAGGTACCCCAACCCAGGCGAAAACGTTGATTGACAACGGTACCGTTCAAGGGTTTTACTGGGATAGACGCTGGGCGGTTCGCGGTCAAGTTCAACCCACAGGAAATGGTTTTCGAGGAGGATTATCCCGTCCGAGCCCTTCTTTGGTGAATGTTTGTATCGCCCCAGGAAGCACTTCCACGGAAGATTTAATTGCTAGTATGGATGAAGGATTAATCGTTGATCAAGTTTTAGGGGCGGGTCAGTCTAACCAACTAGCCGGAGAATTTTCAGTGAATTTGGATTTGGGTTATAAAGTCGAAAACGGTAAAATTGTCGGCCGATTAAAGAATACAATGGTAGCAGGTAATATTTTTGAAGCGTTTAAACAGTTAGGAGATTTAAGCGATCGCCCGGAATGGGTCGGTGGAAGTTCTTATGTTCCCAGTATGTTGTTTAATCAGTTGGGAGTCGCCGCCCGAAAATAATCTTTTCCCCCTTTTTACGAGAAGAAGGCGTTAAAATTAAGGATGAGAACTGTTCACAATTTTCTATAAACGGTCTAAAGTTGAGAGTTGAATTATGAAAACGATCCGAACGCT
>CAZNCM010000008.1:27518-44204 GCA_964571155.1 uncultured Lyngbya sp.
ATTCATCGTTTTTTTATCTTGTTTGTTCCTCAGTGGATGTGTTAAATACGATGTCGGAATAGAGTTTGATAGCCAAACTCACGGAACCATTCAGCAAACTATCCAGCTATCGGAACGGTTAACAGGCTTTAGTCAGGATGCGGTTAACGAGTGGGTACGCAGTCTTAAACGTCGGGTTAGGGGAGTTCAGGGGCGAACACAACAAATTTCAGATCGAGAAATTTTAGTGACAATTCCCTTTCATAATGGGGCGGATTTAGAACAAAAATTTGAACAGTTTTTTAATCCTCTTGATCCGGAGAAAAAGAAAAAGTTTAAAGACAAACTTGAAGATAATTTACCCCAATTTTCATCGAATTTAGATCTAACGCAAAATAATTTTGTTTTTGTTTTACGAAATCATTTAAAATTAGAATTAGATTTGCGATCACTAGCATTACTAACCACCCAAAACCAGGTTTTAATTAATTCAGGGGATTTGTTAGAATTACAGTTTAGTTTAAATACCCCTTGGGGCGCGAAACTCATAGAACCTGATGGAATAAACCCCGACAACCCAAAACCCCTAGCTGTAACTTCTAAACAAAATGGTCAACGGGTTTGGACACTAAAACCGGGTGAAGTTAATCAATTAGAAGCTGTGTTTTGGATACCCAGTCCAGTCGGAATTGGCGCCGTTGTGATTGTTTTATTAACCTATTTCGGTTATACTCTCAAATATACTCTGTTCCCCAAACTGAATAGTCGTAAAAAAACAGCACCAGCCGAAGTTTAATCGAGTACAACTGTAAGGTCAAAACGGTGTAGGAATGAAAGGCTTGCGTCCTAAAAGCCTATAAATTCCGAAAAATTAAGAAATATAAAATATCAAAAAAAAGTTAAACCCTTTTTAACGATTCTCCGTTAGATTATAAAATATCTAACCAAAACCAGTTCATCTTGACAATGACCTATGATCAAAATCTGATTCCACCTAAATCTTTAATCGTTTCCTGTCAGGCGCCGGTTGACTCTCCCTTGCATGATCCGATTGTAATTGCAGCGATGTCAAAAGCATCTATTAATCAAGGCGCCGTCGGAGTGCGAGTCGATACACCGGATCATATCAAAGCCGTGCGAGAACAAATCACTCAGCCCATCATTGGACTGTGGAAACAACAAATTCCCGGTTTTGACGTTTATATTACCCCTCGATTTGCAGATGCCATAGCGATCGCCGAAGCGGGGGCTGATATTATTGCTATAGATGCGACCTTACGAAATCGTCCCAACGGAGAAACAATAAACACCCTGATTCCTCAAATTCAGCAAGAATTAGGTAAACAGGTTATGGCAGATGTAGACACTCTAGAAGTCGCTCTAGCAGCCGTTAAAGCAGGTGCAGATTTTGTCGGGACAACACTTTATGGTTATACAAAAGACACAGAAACTTATACTCCTCCCGGCTTTGAATTGCTAGAAAAGATGGTCAAAAAACTAGAAGTTCCGGTGATTTGTGAAGGGGGAATTTCTTCACCTCAACAAGCCCAAAAAGCGATTGAACTTGGGGCTTATGCCGTTGTTGTCGGGACTGCAATTACAGGAATAGATATTCAAGTCAAAAATTATCAAACGGCTTTAATGGAGGTGAAAACATTCGGATCATAAATAGAGAAATATAAGATTAAAAATACCACATTTTTTGAGGAACTTCCAAGCAAAATTAAACGTCTTTAGAAGCAGGGAATCACTCCAGATCCAATAAAATGGATAGATGAATTAAAACGATCTAAATATCCGCTTTAATTCCCCTCTGATCCGATTGATAATCTAGAATCCCTTGTCTTGCCTATCTACTTTCAGAACAGGATCGCTAAACATCAGAACAATAGTTCTATAGCTTCATTCAAATCCCAAATCAAGGGTTAGAAAATTGGTTGATCTTTCTCTGTGTTAATTTCCACCAGTTTAACGTATTTAAAATTGGGAATTCCTTTAAGAATTTTACCGAAAAAGTACCTACATTCCTTGCTTTTTACGGGTTCACCTTCTAGATCATTGATCATCTTATCCGGATTTTGACCTCCCTTCATCGGGAATAAGAAATAATACACTAATGTAATTCCTATGACGACCGAAACCTTATTTGACTATCAACCCAAATATGTAACCACTGCCCCAGAGGTACATCATTCAACCGTTAGACGTTCTCGTTTCCACAAAGGGATTATTTTACTATTAGTCATTAGTGGTTTAATGAGTGTCTATGCAATTCAACTAGCGAAACTGCAAATTATTCAAGGAGAATATAACCGACTTTGGGCAGAAACAAATCGTCTACGTCTGGCACCCGTTCCCGCTAAACGGGGTGAAATTGTTGACCGCAAAGGAGAAGTTATTGCTACCAGTCGTTTATCCCGTTCCGTTTATTTGTGGCCTCAAGAACAATCCCCCGAACAATGGCAAAAAACTGCCAAACAGTTAGGTGGAATTCTCAAAATTTCCGAAACCAAAATTTTAGAACAACTCGAAAAAGCCGGATACCGTTCTCGGCTTCCCGTGCGAATTTATCAAGATATTAATCCTTCGATGTTCGTCGCCCTAGCAGAAGAAATGGGCAAATCAAGAGGGATTGAAATTCGGGGAGAATCCAGACGCTATTATCCCCATAACCAATTAGCCTCCCATCTTTTAGGATATATCGGAGAAGCCACCCTCGAAGAATTGGAGGCAAATCCCGATTATCCGATGGGAATGATTGTCGGAAAAACGGGCATAGAAAATAAAGCGAATTCCGAGTTGGAAGGCGTTTGGGGAAATCGTTTAGTTGAAGTCGATGCCAAAGGAAATGAAATTCAAGAATTAGGCTTACAATCACCCGTTTCAGGAAAGCCAGTTGAATTGACTCTCGACTATAAATTACAGAAAATAGCCGAGGAAAAATTGGGCGACCGACGGGGGGCGGCTGTGGCAATTGATGTCAGAACCGGGGCGATTTTAGTCATGGCAAGCAGTCCCAGTTTTAACCCCAATTTCTTTACCCGTCAGTTAACAGCAAAAGAATGGAACCGACTGCAAGGGGCAGAAAATCCGCTTCTCAATCGCGCCATGCAAGGGTATCCGCCCGGAAGTACCTTTAAAGTTGTCACCGCCACTGCCGGGATGCAGTCGGGTAAGTTTAAACCCAATTCTAAATTGATGACTTCGGCGGCGATTACTGTGGGGGATACTTCTTTCCACGAATACAATAATGCGGGTTATGGGGTGATTGGATTTCAAAAAGCATTAACCGTTAGTAGCAACACCTTTTTCTATCAAGTGGGGATGAAAGCAGGCCCCGAACAAATTTCTAAATGGGGTCGAGAATTGGGAATTGGCGGTTCAATTAATTTGGATATTTTAGGGCTTGATAGTGGAAATCACGGTCAAATTCCCACGCCTGCTGAAAAGGAACAAAACTATGGTGAACCCTGGTATGTTGGGGATACGGTTTCGATGTCAATTGGTCAGGGGTTAGTATTAGTAACACCCTTAGAATTGGCGGTGATGACGGCAACGGTTGCCAATGGGGGATGGCGAGTTCAACCGCATTTACTTGCTTCTCAAACGAATACGCCCGAAACTGAACGGGTGAAAACAGCCATTTCTCCGGCTACGTTAAATGTGATTCGTCAAGGGTTAATTTCTGTGGTGAAAGAAGGAACCGGACGACGTTTAAATGACGGTTCTATTCCGTTAACGGGGGGTAAAACTGGGACGGTAGAAATCCCTGGAAAACCGGATAATTCTATGTATATTGCTTTTGGGCCAGCCGATAAACCGGAAATTGCGATCGCGGTGGCGGTCGAAGCGGGGGGTTATGGTTCAGTGTCGGCCGCACCCATTGCCCACGAGATTTTTAAAGGCTATTTCGGCCCGCCCAAACCCAAACCCGCAGCCCAGAAAAACCAGAAAAAATAGTTCAGTTTGAATCAAAAGAGAACTTAGTAGAAAAAAACGGATTGGAATAAAACTAATCCGTTTTTCTGTATTTAATCTAAATCATATTGTTGACACATTAACTTTAGCTCTTTCCTGACTTGCTGGCGGACATTTTCTGGAGAAATCACAACACAATTCTGTCCATAGCGTAAAACTTCTCGAATCAACCAGAAAGGATTAGATACCCGTCGTATCACCTGTCGTACTCCATCAACAACCTCATTACTGATATCAGTGTCTCTAGATTCATAGGCTTTTACCATTCCCTTACTAAAGTGTAAGTACACTTCTAGGGAATCTAAACCTTCCTCTCGCCATTGTCCTTGAGTTTTGACAATGGATTGAATTCGATCAAGGCGAAGACAGCGATTGTGAATCAGTTCAGGAAAAGGGGTATCTTTGATATCTTCTGTCTGATCGCACCAGATATCTAGGTAATAGCGTTTTTCGTGAAAGGAGATCTGAGCATAACGAACAGTGAACTCTAGATCCGTTTCCTGAGCATTACGGTAGAGAATGATAAATGGCTGTTTGATGCTACTGTAATGATCCACCAATGCCCGCCAGGTTTGGGTTTCCGGCGTTCCAACTTCTTGTAGAATCGATTGACGTAGGGGAGTATCCAAGTTCCCTCGTTCTAATAGTAAGGTTAAAAGAGTTTGTGCTTCTCCCATGTGACCCGAATCTTTAAGTAATTTCACCGCTTGTTGAAGTGCCACTCTCTGAGATGGGTTGAGGGTGAAAGGTTCTCCGACTTCCAGTTCACCTTCAGCGATCGCCGTGATTAGCCCCGATGGACTGGGACTTTTCCCCCACATAATCTGGAAACGACGGGCGATCGCTTCTAGCTTTTCCTTGGTTCCGGGCGGAATTGACAGTGTAATCGTCTCTTTTTTACGTGCCATTCATTTTTATAATTACAAATACTTGCCAAATCGATTTTGATGTGCAATCATAAGTATATTGTAATAGTGCAGGGACAATAGCCACAAGAGAGGTGAATCACGATGAGATAAGAAAATCTACTCTCCAGAATCTCAATTAACCTAAATATCTATTGAGGTCAGCCTTGTATAAATGGAAGAGAGTCTTTCCAACTATAGGTATAATTTTGAAACAGGACATAAAAAGTAGTGATCGCTGAGTTTTAAAAATAGCCCATTTGAATAACAGGAGAAATACTAATGAATGGGGAACAACTATTTCAGGAAATTCTTGAAGAGTACATAGATATAGTGATTCCAGCTATGTATCAAAACAATTATCATTTGATACTGGCGAAAGGAGGCCCAGATTATCCTCACTTAGCTGAACAATCAATGCTCGGACATATTCTCAATGGAGCTTTTGGTTTATTCGAGATTCTTAAGTTTATTGAAACTGAAAAAATCTTCCGTTACGGTTTAAATGAATTAAGTATTCGTGAAGCTCTGGCTTTATACAGCATTCACGATGTACATAAATTTAATGACTTTCAAAAAATCGGAAAATCTGAATTTTCTATTCCTCTAGTAAGGCTAGAAAAAGAATATGAAAATCTAAATTTAGTTGAATTTTCTGGTGAAATTGACGCATATATAATGCGGGCTGGAAATGTTAGTAAAAGAAGCACACATCATGGAGATTTATTACTTTCCAATAATGAAAATGGTAACTTGCTTTGGATTTTAGTTAGAATTGCTGATACTATTGCATCGGTTACATCACCATCTGAATTAGCTTTTTCATTAGAAAACTATCTGAAAGATTTGGCTCCAGAATTTAAGGCAAAATACAAAATTTATAGTCACGAATTAAAAGATATTCGGGGAGTTTTGACTAATTCAATACATACTGCTGTTAAAAATTGTTTATATCGAGAACTCGGCTTTCAAGATATAGCCTATTTTGCCACAGGCACTTTATATATCGGAGCCAAAAAAATTGATGATTTTTCTAGAGAAGATTTAATTAAAAAAATTGTAGATCATGTATTAAATAGTTTAAAGCCATCATCAGAAATGATTAAGTCAGCAGCAAAAGAAGGACTACGAGAAGTACAGTATGACTTTCAAGATTATGTTTATACATTTTCAACAGTTGAAAATCTACTAGAAATTGTTTTGGAGACAACCCAGAATGTATCTAAACCTGATGCTAAAACGATTAGCAAAGAAATTAAAGATATTTCAAAAAGAGCCTCTCAACAGTGGCTAGATTCTTTTGAACGAAGGTTTGATGTGTCGCTTGGCGAATCAAAAGATTTTAACCAACGATGGTTTTTAGTCAGACGCTATTTACTTTATGTCGATGGGATTATAAAAAGACTAGCACCAGATTTAGAACGAGTAAATTGGTTTTGTGACACTTTTAATGTTCCATCAGAAATCAAATCAAATCTTCAGGAAGACCAACAACTATTTTCTAGTGGTGGATACGGTAAATACATCATAATTCCAGGCTACTATTTTCTTAAAGGAATAGACTTTGATGAAAGATCGGCTGAATCATTAGATTATCCTACTGTCATACAGTTTCTTCACGAGCGCACTCTAAGTGCTTTTGAGAAAATTGACACTAAGCCAGGAAAGCAAGCTATTGTCGATAAACTTGGTTTTAAACCAGATTTAGTAAATTATCTTGACGAACAAGTAAATTTATCTTTTAGCCCCGAAATTAAGGTTAATGAAGATGGGCTAGATGTTTATGCGGTGTCCAAGAAAAAGGGGCATTCAAATGTAATATGCTCGATTTGCAATCGTCAAAGTAAAGATACAAAACCATTAAGAACTGGCATTTTAGGATGTTCTGGTCAAGATTTTTCAAATAGGGTTTTACCAGCTAAAAAAGTACCTAATGACTTACGCCCTTGGTGTCCGATTTGCCATTTAGAATTTATCATGCGTAAATTGATAGGTTTAGCTTTACCAAGTGGTGCTGATTACAATAGTTCTCGTCGCATTCATTTGTATGTTTTGCCGACATTTTCTTTTACACCAGAATATGCAAAATTCTTGGATCGAATCCTGCGTCCGCTGCGAGAAGTTACTGCTTTACCAATACGAGACTATGGAGAGTCAGCACCGGGTTTTCCTAGATTATGGTTGGAGCAAGGCAAACTTGATTCAGACTGGATCGATAGAGCGATCGCTGTTTTTAATCGCGAAGCACAACGAATTACTGAAAAAATGGGATATGTGGGCGAACGACTATTAATGGCGAAAAGCACTCTAAAGTCTGGTGGTGAAGAGGAGGAAGATAATAGCAGCAGTCAGGAAAAATCGAAATTAATACCTCAAAAAAACTATTTTTTAATTCCCTGGGAACATTCGGCGAGAGGAGGAGATGACAATTCTCCCACTCGCACTGAAGCATGGGGAAAAGCAACATTCGCTGCAACAGTAATTTCTAGTCTTACTAGCAGTCGGGTTTATGTTACTGAACTCCCTTATTTACCTGTTGCTAATCCTAATGAACTGAAAGCAACTATCACCCTAGACTCACCCCCTGCAATTATTGCCAAACTGCTCGGAAATGAACAAGATCCTAAATTAGCAAGTCGAGCGGATACAGTCAGTTTGTATGGAACAGAGTCAGGACACAAAAATGGTTTAGAACGTGCTTTAGATTTATCTGCAGCTTTGTGGATGATTACCAGTTGCGTACATCGTCCTAATTCTCAAAGCAAAGATAAACAAATTGCCGAACGATTAGGAGATGTGGCAGTTAATCAATTAGCGGGAGCGCATTTTTACAAAGAATATAGTCGTTTGAATGAGGATAAATCCCCATTTTCTATTCTGACAAAAGCTTGTGAAACTTTACTAGAATATTTCGGAGGTGAACTTATGGATTTAGTTACAAAAATTGCTGAAAAATCATTAGCAATTCGTTTGCCATATCGCGAGTATGGACGAGGAAAAGCACATAACTATGAATTAGTCTTTCGGGAAACTGTAGATGCTATGCGTTCTGCTTTTCGTTTAATTCCCGAACTGCGTCAAACTGCTTTAACTGGAGTAATTCCTTCAATTGAAGCAATTGAAGAATTGAAGCAACAAGCATCGGGAACTGTACTTAAAGCTATGGAACGACGACGAAAAACTAAACGTGGTGATGGTATCATTCATCCTACTCACAATAATTTAGGAAAAAATGATTTAGGAAAATTGGTGAGGGAATTTATTGATATAGTAGTTGATGAAGTTTTTTTGAGTAGAGCTGATAGTTCATTTGCTGAATTTTTGAAGCTAGAAAATAGTCTTGCTGATGGAATTTACTACTACACGGATCGACACCTAAATCAAAAATGGGAGGAATACAAATCCACTCAGTCTAAAAACAAAAAAAACTCGGATTCCGAAGAAACTGAGTAAGCTTATTGTCCGCGATTAACAACAAATTTTACTAGGAGAAATAACCAATGACTAACATCAAGTCTTTACAAGAATATGCCAAATATTTTGTCAGTAGCATCCCTCAAACGCCAATGGGTAAATATGTAAGTATTATCATGTTGCGGGAAACAAAATCTTATGCAATTTTCACGACTGAAGGAGGACAACAACAAGATATTGAACGAACTCAAGCAGGATTAACTCATTCCGATCCTATGGATCGACTGGTGATGTTTAAACGGAAACAGGTTGCACCAGAACGACGGACAGGAAAAGCTTTGATGCGACAGTATGGGGTATTTCCTTATGCAATAATCAGTAAAGATAAGAAATTTGAGCGGGTTGTGTATGGGGAAGATGCGAAAAAGAAGGACAAGACTACAGATGACTGTTACCTAACAGCAGGATTATGCGGACATTGTACTGATTGTATGACCTATGGTTATGCTGCAATTGAAGGAGAAGGTTCTCGTAGAAGTCGGGTAATAACTGATTCTTGTTTCAGTGTTCGTCCCTACGCTTTGATTCAAAAAGGCTTAAAATTTAATGTGATTGATGAAAAAACTCAAACTTCTGGAACAATTACAGAATATGACTATACTTCCCCGGAAGTCTTTCTCCCTTCTGTTGTCACGACTGTAGATTTGACAATGGATGAGTTTGTTTACATTCTGATTAACTTGATGCGGACAACTCGTTATGGGAAAGAGTCAACGCGACAGGGGTTTATGCGTAACCATATTTTGGCTTTTGCTTTTTCTGATATGGAATTGTTTTCCAATTTAGAGTTCAGTCAGTGTTTTTATGATGCTTTTCAAAGCGATACCAATATTGACTTGCTGAAAGTATTTTTGTCTAAGCAAAATTTTGATGACCATACTCCAGCAGTTATTCAAACCCTCACAGAAGATTTGAACGGTCGTTTGCAAATTATTACTAATAGTGATTACTTAGGAAAATTCGGCGACAGTCAACCTAATAATTGGGTAGATGGTCTTGATGAAAT
This sequence comes from uncultured Lyngbya sp., assembly GCA_964571155.1. Taxonomy (GTDB): domain Bacteria; phylum Cyanobacteriota; class Cyanobacteriia; order Cyanobacteriales; family Microcoleaceae; genus Capilliphycus. The sequence continues at coordinate 36,861 of CAZNCM010000008.1, forward strand.
ACTTAGTGAAACCCGCAATTTAAGTAAAGACGAATCGTCTCTGACAGAATTTCTGCGTCAACTTAATACTCAGTCTGTTAGTTTCGCTCGTGAAATTAGTAATAAGTAATGGAAATATGGATATTTACCGAGGAAAATTAGAGGCAATGGATTATATTTTCTTTGCAACTACCGAGCGAGGAAAAGTTTATGAAACGGGAGCATATATCCATAATTATGCCTTATCTTATGCTTTGGGATTAGCAAAATCTCCCTATTTTCATCAGCTTCAAAAACCAAAATATCAAGAAGATTTAGAACCTCTGAATCAATTAGGAATTTACTTAACTCCTGCACGTCCATTAGAAATATCCTATCGTTTAATTCAATGGAATACAATTCAGGAAGTTTATGGTTTCCCAAAAAAAGAACGCAATATTGGTTATCCTGACTGGGGTTTTGCTCGTGTCATTAGACCAGGTAGCACTTTTGAATTTTATGTGGCGATCGCTAATCTAACTTCTCTGGAAAAATTTCCAAAGTTTGAGAATTTTTTGGCAGGTAAAGGTTACATTCGTCTTGGCAAATTCATGGGAAAATCATGTCTGAGATTTAAAAAAGCTGGAAAAGTTGAAGAGAAAGAGGGAAAGTTTGACGCTAAAATCACTAAAAAAAGAGAACGAGAAGCAAAACAAGGTCGCACAGAATCATTATTACTAAATTGGCGGGATATTCCAGTCGATCCAATTGTTTGTGATATTTACCCATCAACTTTACCAACTCGTCTTATTGCTAATCCTAAGTACAAATCTGGTAAATACTATCTTGTTGAATTTGAAGAAACAGACAGACAAGTAGAAAAAATTGCTCAAGTATTTCTCCCTGGTAATATGAGTTTTGTTGTGCGGTCTCTCACCAATAAAAAAAGCCGAAAAAAATGATTAATCTTAATATTTCACCAGTTGCATTAGAGCAAATAAAAACTGAAGAATGGTTAGCAGGTAAGCAACCATATCAATATCAGTGGGATGCTTACAAATTAATATGTGAAGCATTCGAGTCAAACCGCACATTATGTTTATTTCTGATTACTCCCACAGGTAGCGGCAAAACATTAACATCCTATGCTTACAGTATTAATACAGGAAAACCAATGTTTGGCGTTTATCCCACTAACGAATTATTGGCAGATCAAGAAAGAACTTTACTTGAAGAATATGAAAAAGTTGGCAGTAACAGAGTTATCCGAGTAGATAGCAAAGCACTAGACGAATGGCAAATTAATCTCGAACTCCAACGTCATAGTCAGACTCTGGAAACTCTATTAAATTACAGACCAGTTTTACTCACTAATCCAGATATTTTATTTTACGTTGCGTTTGGATTATATCCGAAAATCAACAGTTTACGTCAAAGACTGTGGGAATTGGTAGGTAGTTACCGCTTATTTGCCTTTGATGAATTTCATCTCTACAATGTCAAACAACAAGCAGATACAGCATATTTTGTGGGAGCTTTAAATGCAATTAATTCTAATGTTGGTAGAGTGTTCATTTTTGCTTCAGCAACCCCTAATTTAGAAATGGTAAATTTGCTGCGCGACAAATTAGGTTTGTGGGTAGAAGTAGTTGAGTCTCATCCATCAGATAATCCTAACGCCAGAATAATTGCTCATCCAGTAAATTTGAAATTAGTTCCTGCTGAATTAAATCGTTGGCAAGGTTTACAAGCATTAGATGAATCATTTGAGGAAATTGAATCATTTGAGCAAAAATATTCTGACGCTCGCTACGTTGCAATTTTTGATTCTGTAGCAGCAGCTATTGGTGCAGCAAAACGTTTTAGAAATGCTTTTGACTTTGATTTAGTAGGGGAAATTCATGGATTAAGTTCCACTGTTATGCGTCAGGAAGCATTAGCTAAAAAAGTAACTGTAGGAACATCAACCATAGAAGTAGGAGTTGATTTCAAAAATAAGTTTGAGAAAGATTTTCTAACTTTAGAAGCTCGAACTAGCAGTCAATTTATTCAGAGATTCGGACGCATTGCCAGACATTCTAAATCACTCTCTATTCCTAACGAAGTTTTGGCATTAGTTCCCGATTATGTCTACAATTTTTTAGCTGAAAAAACTCAATCAAATCCCACTTTAACAAGGGATAAATTACGAGAATTAATTGAAGAAGCTTATCGTCAACCTCAAGACTTTAAGGGTTACTTAGCCAAACACGCTTGTGTAGAAATGATTGAAGCTACTAACTTAGTATTAGGAATGTTTCAACCAGATACTCAACCCCGGATTAAAGAGGAAATTACTAAAGTTATTGAAAATTTGACAGGAAAAGATTACTCCAAGGCACAAAAAAAGCGATGGAGATATGAAAAAGAATTAATTTTGAAACCTTTACTAACATTTCGAGGTAACGGTTTTGAAGCAGCAATTATTGACGAACGAGGTGAAGATATAGGTTTTCGTTTCAAGCGATATAATCTGATGTTTTTATTACGTCGGGGTATTTTTCAAGAATTAGATGAAAAAAATTTTATGGCAACTTTAGACAAAATTGGAAAAGAAAAACCAGAGTGGTCTTATGATATGGAAAGGGAAAAGCGATTTGCCAAACTTATTAAATCATCACCAGAAGAATTACTTGGCGTGTATGGCTTTTTTAAATTAACTGGATTAATAGATGATAGTGAAAAAACTAGGCAAGTTTGGTTTGAAATTCCAGAAGAAAATATTATTGGAAAAGTTGGTCAAGTTACTACCCTCAAAGATTTAGAAATTAAAACTCATCCCCGAATACCAACGCGCTTACTTGAACGAACCCTAAATCGGAAAACTTTTGTCGCCTGGGTAATAGATAGTCATCCCAAAGCTATTAAGTTAGGTCGTGCATTACCACCTTTATTTGAAGTGTATGAATTAAAAGTTATTCGATCTGGAGGCGGTCTCAGTTCCCAATCATGGAGTATTGCTTTTAATCAAGATGCTTTCTTTTTAGATAGCTTGTATTGGAATTTAAAAAAAACTAATGACATCATAGTTGTGTAAGCATCATTTTTTATCTAGCAAATGATATTGAGAAAATAACATCAAAAATGAATGTCCTTAATCCTCAACAATCCTACACTTTTAGCAAAATCTTTGAACTCAAAATTTCAGCCAAAGATCTAGCAACACACTTTGGATACTCTCTAACCCGCAAACGACTGAATTTACCTCAATATTCTGGTGAACTAGATCGCTTAGAAGAACTGCGATCGCGGATTGAAGAAATCTTACCTTTTGTTGACTTAGCAAGTGAAACCGCTAGACGAGAGATATTAATTTCAAGAGTCGTAGCAGATTTAATTCACTACACTCAGTCTGAACTAAAAATAGAGTATTCTTTGAAGGTCACAGAACAACTCCAAGGTTACTTAGATTATCTTCTAGAAACTCATAAAAATTTGTTAGTGATTGAGGCAAAAAAAGAAGATTTAACCTACGGTTTTACTCAACTTACGGCTGAAATAATTGCACTTGATCAATGGGAAGGAATATCTGAACAACCCATATTAATTGGTGCAGTAACAACGGGAACACTTTGGCAATTTGGACGGTTATATCGAGAAACTAAGCAAATTGATCAGGGTTTAGATAGCTATCGGGTTCCTGATGATTTAGATCCTTTGATGCGAATTTTAGTTCAAGCTTTGATGGATTAATTTTGACTAAAATTTTGGAATATTTACTATGCCTTACAGTTTAGTTTTGAACCTGATTCCCCTGTCTCCCATCTCTCCCAAATATCTGAGTGGAAGACATTTACACGCCTTATTTCTGACGCTTGTTAGTTCCGTTGACAAACAATTGGGGGATTATTTACATGACTCTCAAAGTGAAAAATCTTTCACACTCAGTCCCCTACAAACTTACTCAAAAAACCGCAGAATTGGGCAAACCTTACAGTGGGAACATTCTCAACAAATTTCTGTGGGAATACCCTGTTGGTGGCGAATTTCCTTACTCGATGAGAGTTTATTTAGTAAGCTAACTCAACTTTGGTTGAACCTCAACCCTGATCAACCTTGGCATTTGGGATCGGCTGATTTAAAGATTACCAGCGTTCTCGCAACTCCGCAATCTACCCAACCTTGGGCGAATACTTGTTCCTACTCTCAATTATACCAGCAAGCCTCTAATTCTGATCGCTCAATGACGCTGAGTTTTTGTACTCCTACTGCTTTTCGTCAGGGAAAATTTGACACCTCTCTCCCCACTGCTGAAACTATTTTTAACAGCCTTTTAAATCGGTGGAATAAGTACAGCGGGATTGAATTTGGAGAACTCCCTTTCGGTTCGATTTTCCCCAGTTATTTTAACATCAAAACTGAAATAGTTTCCGACTCTCGCAGTAAATTTATTGGTTGTGTTGGTAAGGTGAATTATCGGTTATTGGGTAGTATCGAACCGGAGATAATTCAACAGGTAAATACTCTAGCTGATTTTGCATTTTATTGTGGAGTTGGACGAAAAACACCCATGGGAATGGGAATGTTGAGGAGGTTACAGGTTACAGAGGAGAGAAAGTCTAGTTAATTCACTCTAGTTAAAGCCCGGATAACCTTAACCTCAATGAATAAAATTATGATTTCGATGTTTTTTGAAATCAATAGGTTAACTTGTGTATTTTTTTAGAGTTTCGTTAATTCATAAACTCATTCATTTAGGATTTTAATGATGAAAAACTTACCTTTTCCAAATACTGAACACATTCCAATTGCTGCATTAAACCAATATGCTTATTGTCCTCATCGGTGCTGGCGAATGTTTTGTGCAGGTGAATTTGAGGATAATGAATATACAATTGAAGGGACTCATTTGCATGAACGAGTTCACACGGTTAGTCAAGAATTTAGAGCAGAACTTGAACAAATTAGAGCAATTTGGTTGAAATCAGAACGCTATCAACTGATCGGAAAATCAGATTTAATTGAATTAGAATCAGGTCAAATTTATCCAGTTGAATACAAACGTGGAAAACGAGGTGAATGGGATAATGATGAGTTACAAGTGTGCGCCCAAGCTTTATGTTTAGAAGAAATGACAGGAAAAAAAATAGAGGTTGGCTATCTTTATTATGCTCATTCTCATCAACGTCAACAAGTCGAAATTTCAACCGCTTTACGAGAAAATGCGATCGCAACAATAGAAGCAGTTCAATTTTTATTTAATACGGGAATAATGCCAAAACCTATTTATAAACCCCGTTGCAAAGGGTGTAGTCTTTATTCTCGCTGTTTACCCCAAGCTTCTAAAAAAGTTGGACGTTATCAAGAAAGCAACTAACTTTCAAAAGACTACTGGTTTAAATCCAATTTAACACCAGTTAAACACCCGATACAAATCTCACTCAACCTTCAAAATCTAATCAGGAGTTAAAACAAATGGGAACTATTTACATCATTCAAGAAGACGCTTTTATTGGTAAAACTGACGAACGACTGATCGTTAAACTGGGCAAAGAAAAACTGATTGATGTTCCTTTAATTAAAGTAGAAGGAATTATCATTTTAGGTCGCGCAACAATTTCTCCGGCTGTTGTTATAGAACTTTTGGAACGTAAAATATCTTTAACATTTTTGAAAAAAACAGGCAAATATCTCGGACGCTTGGAACCCGAATTAACTAAAAATATTTTTGTGCGAAAATCTCAATGGGCGGCTGGCGAGTCTTCCCAAGCTATTCATGCGGTTCAGGGTTTTGTACGCGGAAAATTGAAGAACTACCGGAATATTTTGTTGCGTCGTAGTCGCAAATATACTGAACTTAATTTACAGGATAGTATCACAAAAATAGAACAGGTAATTGTTCCAATTGACTCCAAAAATTCGATTAATTCTTTACGAGGATTAGAAGGGGCTGGAAGTGCAGCTTACTTTGGATGTTTCAATCAATTAATCAACAGTAATTCTGGCTTTAGTTTTCAATTTCGCAATCGTCGTCCGCCGACTGATCCGGTTAATTCTCTGCTCAGTTTTGGTTACGCTTTATTACGCCATGATATCCAAAGTGCAATTAATATTGTGGGTTTTGATCCTTATTTGGGTTATCTCCATGTAGAACGTTATGGTCGTCCATCACTAGCATTAGATTTAATGGAAGAATTTCGACCCATTATTGTTGATGCAGTCGTGTTGAGTGCGATTAATAATAAACTATTGTCTTGTAATGACTTCACTACTGAACCTCTGAGTAACGCTGTGTCTTTAACTCCAGAAGGACTTAAAATCTTTTTACGGTTGTATGAACAAAAAAAACAATCAAAGTTCAAGCATCCTGTTCTCAAACGCCAGTGTACTTATCAAGAATCTTTTGAAATTCAAGCGCGACTTCTCGCCAAATATTTATTGGAAGAAACAGATAAATATCCGCCTTTGGTTTTGAAGTAAAACTCGAAAAATTAAAGGGGTGGCGGTTTATGTGTTACCCCTTGACTCAACAGTTACATTGAGGAAAAATTGTGTTTGTTGTAATTAGCTACGATATTTCTGAAGATAAACGCCGCACCAAAATTCATAGTATTCTCAAATCCTATGGACAATGGATACAATATAGTGTGTTTGAGTGCGATTTGACGAAAACTCAATACGCGAAATTGCGTCGTCGTTTGAGTAAACAGATTAATGCGGAGAAAGACAGTATTCGGTTTTATTTTCTCTGTGAGTGCTGTCATGGTAAGGTGGAACGGATTGGCGGTGAAATGCCTCGGGATTGTTCGATTTTTCTTGTATGATGCGCCCCCAGGTGGGTGTAGAAATCAGGTGTCGCAACAAAATGGCTGTAAGTCTTGTTCTGTGTAGATTTGAACGGTCTTGGTTGTCTAAGGGGTGGGCGCACCCCATTTGGTAAGGGTTTCAGCAGTTTTGACAGGATCGCGATGATCACCTATAATCTTATAAAGCCTAACCGGGCGCAAACGAACCTTGAAAACTTAATCTGTTGTGCTTTCTAGGCTACCGCAGTTGAAATCATCTATAATCCCTATGAGGGATTGAAACGAGCGATCGCTTCTAACAGCACCGAAGCACCCCCTAGTTGAAATCATCTATAATCCCTATGAGGGATTGAAACTTGAGCCACCAAATAGGGATCTTGAATTGATGGCAATAGTTGAAATCATCTATAATCCCTATGAGGGATTGAAACCGATTTGAGAAATTTGACTGCTTACCATCGCAGACCAGGTTGAAATCATCTATAATCCCTATGAGGGATTGAAACATTTACCTATCGCACATCACCCTTCCAATTGGAGTTGAAATCATCTATAATCCCTATGAGGGATTGAAACCATTTCATCTGCATCTTTTCGATTT
>CAZNCM010000009.1:0-2332 GCA_964571155.1 uncultured Lyngbya sp.
TGTTAATTCATATCCTTTCTGTCCCCTGCTCTTATATTCCATTAGAATAGCCATTAATGCTTCATCAGGATTAGGACGGCTTGCTAATTTTTCTCTAACTTCTTCTAGATCTCTAAATCGATGCCCATAGTCTTCAATGATGCTGGAAATTCTTCTTTTGACCTTTAACATCTCAACCGAAGTATCTGGTGATACATATTTACGGAAGACGCGCAGTAATTGTGTTCTAGATGGATTGGGAATTTCAGTAATACTTCTCAGTAAATTTGCAGAATTGCTAGCTTTGTTAGCTAAGTTTGCAAACTCTTCTATAACACTGCCATAAATAGTATTTGCTTCATCAAGATAGTCAGGATAAAACTCAGAATCCATGAATGTTATATACTGAGAAGCTCTGGGTTTATATTCACTAAATGAACTCAAGAGAGACACCTCCTTTATTGCTTTAATGGATAGATATTATACAGGTTAGCCGATTAAGACGAATATAAATCAAGCGCACAAGCAATAAATTTAACGAGAACTAACACAATTTGACAAAATTTAAGTTATGATAAATAGAATCATTCGGGAATCAGAAAGCTATCCCCATGAATAGATCTGCCCAGATTGCCAGCATTATTAACCAACGTCAGCCTCTCGCCTTGAGAATCGACAAAGTTGAGAAGAATCTCAGGTCACTTTCCACTCAATTGGATCGTCTTCAAAACCATCGAAATCAGCTTATTTCACACGTTGATGATTCCTCTGTCAGCGGAGATTTAAAAGAAATTGATTGCTCGTTAATCAACAGAAGTATTGAGTCCGAATTGCTGGCTTTAAATCAACTCAAATCCCGTTTTTCTCGTCAGACTCTCAATATTGGTGTGGTCGGACGGGCCGGACAGGGAAAAAGCCGTTTATTACAAAGTTTATCCGGCCTAACAACCTCGGAAATTCCCACAGGCGATCGCCAACATTGTACCGGAGTTCGCAGTACAATTTACCATAACCCCAGTGTGGATACCTACGGAGAAGTTTGGTTTCACACAGAACGAAGTTTTTTGCAAGAAATCATTGCCCCTTATTACGATAAACTTTATCTGGGAGCCAAACCTTTAAGTTTAGAAGAATTTGCCACCCAACCCCTTCCAAATTTACCGATAAACCTCTCGAAACAGGCAGAATGTGGAGCGATGTACGAACATTTGCGTCGCTACCATACAAACCTTGAAAAATACCGTCATCTGTTTCACGAACCTTCGCCCCGTCGCATTCCCAAGTCTCAAATTAGAGAATATATTGCTCAAGATGATCCCAGTGGAAATCGTGTTCATGTCAATTATTTAGCCGTTCGAGAAGCCAAAATAGTTTGTACTTTTCCCAACTCCGATGTCGGACAAATAGCCTTAATTGATATGCCGGGATTGGGCGATACCGGACTCGGAGACGAAGAACGATTAATCAAAACTCTCGGACAAGATGTTGATATTGTTTTATTCGTGAGAATGCCCCGACCGCCGAGAGAATATTGGGCGGATGTTGATGTTAAACTGTATGATATTGCCAGTTCTGCACTCACCGAACTCCCGCTCAAACTTTGGTCATTTTTGGTACTCAATCGTACCGATAATAACTCCTTAATTGGAGACAACTCCCTCTACTGTCAAGACCTGGCAAATACTCGCCAAGAAAAGCATTTATATGTGGTCGATCATATTATTGCCAACTGTGCGGATGTAGAAACCGTCAATCAACAAATTCTAGAGCGAATTCTCAACTATTTGGCGAGTAAAATGTCGGCTTTAGATGCTGAATACGCCTCCTCAAGCCAAGACCGTTTAATTCAACTGCAAAAGACCGTTTATTCAGAACTCGAAAAAGCCGAAAAAGCTCTAGAACGAGTCACCGGACGTGACAATTGGTTTCCCTTATTTGTGACCTTATTTGATCAACTTTGGGAAGATTTAACCACGAGTTTAGAAGCCCTTTTGCGAGAACTCAGAGAACAACGGGATGTACAAGATGCCGACTTCAAACAACAAGTCGAAAACACCATTAAAGCCTGTCGAGAAGATGCGGGTCTTCCCACCGAAGCCGAAATTAATCGCAAGCGTGATAGTGTGGGCGGCTATCCCAACGCTTATTATGAATATCTCAACGAAGTTCGCTCCCATTTATCCCAACATTTTTTATCCCTAGATGAAGGGTTAAAACGAGGATTAGATCGGGTAAAATCTCAAGTGGCTCAAGTCTTAGTAGAGCGGGGTCATTTGGGCGGTTTAACTGAGAGTAGAGGCGTAGAATTTCTGAAAACAATTGCCGAACTCATTCCCGAAGAAATCGTCGAAAA
>CAZNCM010000009.1:2378-3240 GCA_964571155.1 uncultured Lyngbya sp.
TCTCCTATCGGGGCTTAATTCAACACCGAATTCGCCAACATCTAGATGATTTAACCCCCGATGAAACCTCCCTGCAACTGTCATCTTCTCCCAACGCTCAAGAAGTCTTAAATTGTCTAAAATCTCTGCAAGCTGAAGCCGTTTATAAATGCGAACGAGCCTTAGATGATTTATTGGCCGAACCGAGTCAAGCCGGATTTGCGATCGTAGAAGAATTTATGGATCGGGTATTGCGAGCGAAAGAAGTAAAAAACGAATGGCGTATTTTCTTAGAAGAAATTCGTCACGATGTCTGGCCTAACGAATTTGAACAGTTGGGAGAACGGACACGAACTCGACGAGAATGGATGGATTCTGTTGAACGAGCAACGGCAGCCAACCAATTAAATTTAATGACGTTTTTGGATTAATTTAGGATACAAATGCAGGAACTTCAAATTACAATGCTCGGCCCCAGTGGAGTCGGTAAAACAACACTTCTCACCGCTATGTATGAGCAGTTTGAGAGTAATATCGGTTCGACGGATTTACAGCTAACTCCCGACGATGAAAGCTCGGCAATTTTACAAGATAACTTAGTCGATCTCAAGAGTTTACTGGATGTATTTGAACCGAGAGGAAGAATGGGAATTCAAGGAACAGAAGCCATTTCCGGCCCGGATTCTTTGCGTTCTTTTACCTTTGGTTTGGGTCGAAAAGGAGAAAAACCTTCCTTACAACTGCGGTTTAGAGATTATCCGGGCGGCTATTTGGGAAGTCAAGCCTCCAAAGAAGAAAGAGAATTTGTTAGAACACTATTGCGAGAATCCGTAGCGGTTTTAATTGCAATTGACGCTCCGGCGTTGATGGAAGATCCAAAAGG
>CAZNCM010000009.1:3250-8423 GCA_964571155.1 uncultured Lyngbya sp.
AGATTACATGAATATGAGTCAAGATGAATATACATCCAAAAGGGATTTTGAACGAAAAAGTGAATCGACCCCAACAAATTAAAGACTTATTCAATGCCGCTTATCAAGACCTTGATTCGCCCCGGTTGGTCATTTTTGCTCCCGTCAAGTGCGAGAAATATATAAAAGATGAAAAACAGTCCAAAGAGTTAATAGAACGGGTGAAAAAAAGCTATGAAAATTTAATTCAATTTTTTGATTCAGAGAAAGTTAGTCCTCAGATCGCGAGTGTTATTACTCCGGTGCAAACGGTGGGGAGTGTGATTTTTTCTCGGGTAGAATACGATCAATATAACAATCCTCATTTCTACTTTCGGAAAACCCGACATGATGCTCAATATAGTCCGAAAGATAGCGAACAACCTCTGAGATATCTTTTGCGATTTTTGTTAAGATTGCATTTTGATTCCCGTTCAAAAAGTTGGGGGATTTTTAACTTTGTGCGAGATTGGTTTAGTCTGGATGCTTACCTGAGAACCGCAGTTAAACAGTTTGCCAATAGCTGTAAAACCGGCGAAGGTTTTGTGGTTTTGAAAGGCGAACAATGGTTAAAAATTTAAAATAGATTTAAACAGACTTTGAAAATTTAGAGGAAATAACGATGACAATTTACATTCTCAGTCGAGGTCAAAAAGAAGATCAAGATTATTCTTGGTTCAAAATAAAAAAAGAGAATCTGATTCGGGAAACTCCACCAATTTTTAAAAGAGTACCTGTTGAAACTGTTATCGAGCATCAAAAACCTTCCATGATTCTCGCCCGCCAAGATTCTGAATTTCTCTTACTTGTAACGGGATTAAAAGCTAGAGAAGAACGAACAGATTTTATGGGGCGTTCCGTTAGAAATTCTATCGCCTGGGTTTATTCTGACTCAGAAGAACACGAGAAAATATTACGTTTTCTTGCTATTCGGGCGTTAAAAAATGAACTCGAATCAGAACTCGATCAAGCGATTACCATCGGCGGAGAATACGGTTTTCAAGTTGACAGAAACGCTCTTGAACAGTTAGCCTTCCCCGAAAATATCGAATCTCAGCCAGCAGAAATCGTTTGTAAACTGGGTAAAAATTGCCCCAAATTACGACAAAACTTAGCCGAAGAATTGCAAAAATATTCTATCCCTTCAAGGGATGGTTTTTTGATAATTATCACCACCTTAAAAGCCAAATCCGCTTTAAGTTTGTCTGGAGTCTGGCGGGGTTTATCCGATAGAATAGAAAATGAAGAATGGGAAATTATCCCCAATCGCAATCAATTCTTACCCTCTCAAACTTCTAGAGCCGTTTTGTCCAAACAAAAAAAAACAACGACTCAAGCCGCATTGACAATAGCGATAATTCTAGCGATGATACTGATTTATCTGGCGATTTAAACTTTGCAAATTATCTGGATATTTTTGAACAATTAACAAGTTTGCAGCTAGAAAATTTATCCTATCTAGATCCTTTGATTCGGTTTATGCTTTCCAAGTCACAGTTAGAAAGTCAAGCGGAAAAGGGGAAATTAAACGCCGAAGAACGAGAGTTTATCCGGAAAATCGACAGTTTGTTAAAAGAACTGCAAAATTCTGTAAATCGGATTCAAACCCATCTTAAGGATTGGCAGGATGTTGACAATTTGTGATCGTTTTCTGAATAAATTGAAGCCGGAGTACAGCCATTCTGAACAGAATAAAGAATCAGTCAGAGTGAGAGTCCGCACAAAAATTATAGAAAACATTAATATTTAGGACTGTAGATCGCCAAGTGAGCAAGACAAAATAGGAACAAGTTAATTCAGGGAATTTTGTTGCGATGTGTGATACCTTCGTTGCCTTACCCGATGCTACACTCAACGGTGATGTTATTTTTGGGAAAAATAGCGATCGCCCTCAAGGAGAAATTCAAGATGTAGTGACAATTCCAGCCCAAAATAACGGTCTTGGTGAATTAGTTGAATGTACTTATATTTCTATTCCTCAAGTCAACCACACCTACGCCGTAATCTTATCAAAACCCCGCTGGATCTGGGGTGCAGAAATGGGTGCAAATGAATGCGGAGTCGTCATCGGAAATGAGGCTGTTTGGACAACTGAACCTTATTATAGTGCGGGTTTGTTGGGGATGGATTTATTACGACTTGCCCTAGAACGCTCTGCAACCGCCCGTTCAGCCCTTGATTGTATAGTAGAATTATTAGAACGACATGGGCAAGGGGGAAACTGTGCCGAACATTTTGCCCTCAATTATCACAACTCATTTATTATTGCTGATCCTACCGAAGCTTGGGTCTTAGAAACCGCAGGTCAATATTGGATAGCTGAACACGTGACAAGCGGAACTCGCTCTATTTCCAATGATCTCAGTATTCGCAATCAAGGTGATTTACGACATCCTCAACTCATCCCTCATGCAATAGAAATGGGCAGGTGTCAAAGCGAAGAAGATTTTGATTTTGCTCAGATTTTTTCAGAGGGGGGACTTCAAGTTTCCTCTCACGACTCGCGAGAAGGACGGGTTAAATTGTTGTGTCAACTCAACGAAGGTCAATTTTCCCTCGATACCGCTCAAGCCATTTTACGCGATCATAAAGGCAATGTTTGTATGCACGGCAAATTTGAAACCACAGGCAGCCAAATTTCTTCTCTATCTTCAGACCGATGGGAACATTGGTTCATTGAACAGCCTTATCCCTGTCAACAAGAATATCAGCCGAAAACGTTTAGCAATACATTAATACAGCATTCCCTCGGCAATCGTATCTCGTGATCTGATCAGTTCTAAATATGTAAAAATCTAGGGTGACATTATTCAACCTTGAGTTATCCCTTCGATTACCCCAATGACATCAACCCTGACTTCTACTGCTGTTGTTGATTTTTTAGGTTCAGAAATAGTACCCAACGCTCAAACCGCCCAGGTTGCCCTATTACCCATTCCCTTTGAGGCAACCACCAGCTATCGAAAAGGCTGTGAAAACGGCCCTGCGGCGTTGCTAGAAGCCTCTCATCAGCTTGAATGCTACGACGACGAACTTGAGCAAGAAGTCTGTTTTGCGGTAGGAATTTACACCCATCCAGCGATCGCCGATACCCGGAGTCAAACCGTGTCATCGGAACAAATGCTGCAAGTTACCCAACAAACGGTTTATGATTTGGCAAGTTCCGGTAAATTTGTGATCGCTTTGGGCGGTGAACATAGTATTACCGCAGGAGTGGTTGCTGGATATCAACAACTCTCTGATGAACCCTTTACCGTCGTTCAAATAGACGCTCATGGAGATTTACGTCATGAATATGAAGGGACAATTCATAATCATGCTTGCGTGATGCGGCGAGTCGTCGAAAAGGGACTACCAACGGTACAGGTAGGAATTCGCAGTTTGTGTCTCGAAGAAGCGAATTTAATCAAAGAAAAACAACTCCCCATTTTTTGGGCGCGAGACATCGCCACTCAACCCGACTGGATCGAAAAAGCGATCGCCGCCATCCCCACAAAACGAGTCTTTCTGACAATAGATTTAGATGGGATAGACCCCAGTTCGATGCCCGGAGTCGGCACACCCGAACCGGGTGGGTTAAGTTGGTATGGTTTGCTGGCTTTTTTGCGCCGTTTATTTACCACTCACACCGTTATCGGTTGTGATGTGATGGAATTAGCACCTGTAGCTGATTGTGTGGTTTCCGAGTTTACCGCCGCCAAACTCACGTATAAATTAATTGGATATCATGCTCTAGCAACCGGATTACTCAACTAGAGATTTGTAATCAAATTCACGCTTTGTCTTCCCGACTTCCCTCGACTCCTAGCGCCTTCTGTACGACGAATTAGGGGATTTTTAGATTGTGAGTTAAAGTAGGGGTTAGAGCGTCGGCCTACTGAGTGCGAGTGTGTGCTGGTTTATTGTTGTGATAGAGATTTGGCAATACGTCTAAACATGAAGGGTACTGCAATTAATAGTTATGCTCCCGATTTTGAACTGCCCGGAGTAGATAGTGAGGTGCATCATTTAGCTCGATATTTGGAGAGGTATAGGGCAGTTGCTGTGATTTTCATGTCTAACCAATGCTCCTTTGTGCGTTTGTATGTTGACCGTCTCAAACAGCTTCAACAGGAGTATGCGGATGTCGGTGTCACCCTTGTTGGTATTAATGCCAATGATACGACCCAATCTCCAGAAGATAGTTTTGAGAAAATGAAGGAATTTGCACAAGGCAATAACCTTAACTTTCCCTATATTCGGGATGTCACTCAAGATGTCGCTAATTGCTTTGGGGCGCGTGTGATTCCAGAAGTCTTTTTACTGGATCAACAGGGCATAGTCCGTTATCGTGGCCAAATTGATGACAACCCAAACTCAGCCGAGTCAGTCAGTAAGCCCTATCTCAAACAGGCGATCGCCCAACTACTTAAGGGAGAAGTGATCGAACCCACGACTACCGAAGCGATGGGTGACTCAATTCAGTGGCGATGAAGAATTGAAACTGGGTTAGCAACTAGAGAGGGGAAATTGAGCAACCATCAGGATGCTCGAAGCGACTTGTCCGGCTCCCGAAAAAAAGCTGAAAGCAGATCGTCCGCTTTCTGGTATCTTATTGGGAAGGCAATGCTCGCCGACATTAAATCATCATCCTTTTTAGGGATGCTTTAACATTCAACAGCTTGTTACTATAGCTTACGATTACTTATGATCACCCCAATGTCTACACCAGTGCGATTCATCAGTCGGCACCAACCTGCTAGAGCTGTTACGGCGATCGCTGCCAATTTGAATCGATTTACCGGAAACTGTTGGGGGTTATAAATGGGAACAGCATATAAGCGGATCTTACTGAAACTAAGCGGTGAAGCATTGATGGGAAGCCTCGGCTACGGGATCGATCCAGCCGTCGTTCAAGGAATTGCTCAAGAAGTCGCAGAGGTCGTTGCCAAAGGAATTCAAGTGGCAATTGTTGTCGGGGGTGGTAATATCTTCCGAGGTGTAAAAGCGGCTTCGGCCGGAATGGATCGGGCAACTGCTGATTATGTCGGGATGATTGCTACGGTGATGAATGCTATTACCTTACAAGATGCCCTCGAACAAATCGGAGTCCCGACTCGCGTACAAACAGCGATCGCCATGCAGGAAGTCGCTGAACCTTATATCCGTCGGAAAG
>CAZNCM010000009.1:8582-15016 GCA_964571155.1 uncultured Lyngbya sp.
AGCGGCATTACGAGCGGCAGAAATAGATGCTGAGGTGATTTTCAAAGCAACAAAAGTCGATGGGATTTATGATTGCGATCCGCATCTTAACCCGGAAGCTCGCCGTTATAAAACCCTCACCTATGGCCATGTGCTGACCCAAGATCTGCGCGTGATGGATAGTACAGCGATCGCCTTGTGCAAAGAAAACAATATTCCCATTATTGTCTTTGATCTGACTGTACATGGAAATATTGCTCGCGCTGTTAGTGGAGACCCTGTTGGAACATTTGTAGGAGGTTTGTGTGAAGTTAGCTGAAGTTGAAAGTTCAATGCAAAAAGCGGTTGAGTCTACTCAACGGTCATTTAATACCATCCGGACTGGACGGGCGAATACTTCTTTGCTGGATCGGGTGATGGTAGAGTATTACGGGACTCCCACTTCTCTGAAGTCTCTGGCGACTATCAATACCCCGGACTCATCAACAATCACGATTCAACCCTTTGATCGCAAGACGCTGGATATCATTGAAAAAGCAATTTCTTTGTCTGATGTGGGACTGACTCCTAATAACGATGGATCGATTATTCGGTTGAAGATTCCTCTGTTGACCAGTGAACGTCGTCAGGAATTTGTGAAGTTAGCCTCTAAATACGCTGAAGAGGGTAAGGTTTCGGTGCGAAATGTGCGTCGGGATGCGGTTGATTCGGTTCGTAAGCAAGAAAAAAGTAAAGATCTCTCTGAAGATGAAGCCCGAGATTTACAAGATCAAATTCAAAAGCTGACGGATAAGTACACCGCCAAAATTGATGAAATGCTTGAGGCGAAGGAAAAAGATATTACGACTCTTTAAATACATTCAGACTTCCGGATGAGGTAGACGCTGAAAATATCGATCTTGACTGAGAAAAACCTGGGTTTTATCCCGCTGCACTGATTGATCCGGAAAGCGGCAAGGTTTTGTGAATAAGATCCTGTTCTGTTCTGTCTCATCCTTTTTTTAATAAAATTGGACTTGATAATTATTTGATCAAACTTGATCTAAATTTTAAATACAAATCAAAGATTACAGAGAATAGAAAAGTTAAAAAATATAAAATTAATCGGAGAACATTGATCTAATATTGATCTAATAAATGATGAAAATTGATAAAAACAGAAAAACTTAGACTTGGCAACCCCCGGATTAAGCGTGTTAGACTAGACACGAATAGAGCAGTTTAAGATTTACCTCCGGGTAAAAATTGCTCGAAATCAAGGCATTTGACCGGTTTTAAAGGGGTGCTGTTTTAATCCTTAAAAGGCAATAAATTGTAAATGCCAGGGTTAGAAATAAATTGGTTAGCGAATACGATTAAACAACAAGTAACAACTGATAATTAACCTATGACGACCATGTTTGACTGCATTATTGTTGGTGCGGGTCCGGCCGGAGGCGCAGCAGCTTATCACTTAGCGAAACGGGGGCATTCTGTTTTGGTGATCGAAAAAGACACCTGGCCTCGCCAAAAGCCCTGTGGTGGTGGAGTATCTCCCGCGATCGCTCAATGGTTTGACTTTGATTTTACACCCGCGATTTCCACAACAGTCCAGAAAATTCGCTACACCTGGAAATTGGGTGATCCCGTTGAAACAGAGATCGTTAGACCGATGTGGATGGTGCGTCGGGATGTCTTTGATCAATATTTGATGCAGCAAGCAGTAGACCAAGGGGCAAAACTGCAAACGCAAACAGAAGTGACTGGGATTAAGTTTAAAAGCGATCGCTGGCAAGTCAATACAAACGCCGAACCCCTAGAAGCTAAATACCTGATTGCAGCCGATGGTACAAAAGGGCCAATGGCGAAATGGTTGGGGTTGAAACAGTCAAAACCCCGTCAGAGTCTGATCGCTGAATTCCCTGTAAGTTCGGGTCAAATCCCCACCTTTGAATTTGGAATGGTCAAAAATGGCAGTATTTGGGGATTTCCTAAAGCCGATAGCTATTCGATTAGTATTGCGACTTTCCGGGGCGGTGAACCCAAAGATCTCAGCAAAGATTTAATGCAGTACGCTAATAAAATGGGGATGACGGCGAGTCATTCAATGGTTGATCATCCGATCTGTTTGTGGGATGGAGACAAAACACTCCATACCCAAAATGCCCTAATTGCTGGAGATGCGGCTAGTTTAGCTGATCCTCTATCAGCCGAGGGTATTCGTCCCTCAATTTTAAGTGGAGTTAAAGCGGCAGAAGCCATTGATCAAGCTTTGGGTGGCGTGAGTAATGCCCTCGAAAAATACACTCAGATTATCCAAAAAGAGTGGGGCGCAGATATGGTTTGGGCGGGAAATTTAGCAGGTTTATTCTACCGTTTCCCGGGCATCGGTTACAAAGTGGGTGTGAAAGTTCCCGTTGCCACTCAACTGATCAGTAAAATTCTCTGCGGTGAACTGCGTTATGCAGATGTGATCGACAAAGCCAAGAAAAGTCTGTCCCCTTTTTAATTCAGTTTAATTGATCATCTCAGGGTAAGTAGATCCCGAATTCTAAGTCGGAACTTCTGCTTACCCTTTTTGTTTGGCACTAATTGAGCAGAAGTCATCGGCAAGATCTGCCAACCTCCGCAGGAATCATCTAATCACGGTATCAAAACTAACTCTTATCCTGACAAAAGTTTATAAAATTACTTAATTCTCTCAACAACTCAGCAATGTTATCCGAAAAATCACTGAGTAACGCCTTTACAATCAAACTAAAACAATCCGATACCCCACAGAAGATTCAATACAAATAGAAGGGAATACTCAATCATAAGCTTCTCAAACTTTGAATGGAGCGGCTTAAAGCTGCATCCGTAAAATATTAAGTTTATTTAAGACTAATCTCTATTACACCTTTAGTCCTGTTATTGTTTAAAAAACATATAATTATAATATATAGAGTTAAAATTACATCGATATAGTCATTGAAAGATTATACAGGAGATGATACGAGACTTATGAAAAATATACACAATTCTATAACAAAAATTGATGAACAACATCTACTCTACCAAATAACAAAGCGCATCAGTCAATCCTTAGAACTTGAGGAAATTTTAACAGCAACCGTTGCTGAAGTTCGAGCCTTTTTAGAAACGGATCGCGTGATGATTTATCAGTTTAGTGATGATGACAGCGGTCAAGTTATGGCAGAATCAATTTATGAGCATCGCTTACCTTCCCTAAAAGGATTGCATTTTCCAGCCGATGACATTCCGACCGCCGCCCGAGAAATGTTTCGCACTCTCGGTCAACGTAGTATTGTCAATATTGCCACCGGGAAAATTGGGTGGAGTCCGGTTCAAACTGAGGAAACTGAAGATTTTTCGGATTCTCAAGAAATCAAGTATCGTTCAGTTGATCCCTGTCATATTGCCTATCTTAAAGCAATGGGGGTTCAATCCTCATTAGTGATTCCGATTTTTCATCAAGAAAGTCTAGAATCAAATCGTCAACTCTGGGGACTTTTGGTGTCTCATCATGCTGAACCTTGGGAGATTTCCGCCCCTCAATTGCAATTTGTTCAGCTCATTGTTGATCAACTTTCTATTGCGATTAAACAATCTACATTACTCAGTTATACCCGTCAACAGGCAAGTCGAGAAGCCACAATTAACCAGATTGCCTCTCTATTACATCAACAGCCGACGATTCAACTCCAAAATGCTTTGGAAGCCACCGTTCAAGCCTTAGAAGGTGTTGGGGGTAGACTCTATATTTGTGCGAGTGAAGCGCAAACTTCAGAGGTCTGGACTTGTGGAGAACAACCTACGATGCCGGAGTGGGAATCAAGTCCGATTTTAGAAGAACATCCCCTTTGGCAACAATGGATTAGAATGGGATTTAATCCCTCCAAAGTGTCCAGTCATAACTCCCTTTCAGAGTCAGAAAGTTGGGCAATTCCCGATTTGTATAAAGAACCGCTATTTCGGGTGTTATCCCCGGCTTTTCAGGCTACAAAAATTAGAGGCTTACTGATTTTAACAATTCGATATCGCCAGAAATTTTTGGCAGTTTTAAGTATTTTTAGAAATGAAATTGATACGGAAATTTTGTGGGCAGGACGTTTTGAATCGGATATGAAACAAATTTTGCCTCGGCAATCTTTTGAAATTTGGCGAGAATTAAAAAAAGGTCAAGCCCAGGCTTGGACAGAAGCAGAAATGGCTTTAGCAGAAGGCTTAAAAGCACAATTTGCAATGGCAATTCAACAATATTTACTTTATAAAAAAGTTCAAGATCTCAATATGAACTTAGAACAACAAGTTCAAGAACGCACCAGTCAATTGCAACGAAATCTCGACTTTTCTAAAGCTTTAGAACGAGTAACTGATCAAATTCGTAGTACCTTAGATTTGAAAATAACCCTGATCACAATAGTGCGAGAAGTGAGAGCATTAATAAAAACAAATCGGGTTTTAATTTATAAGTTAATTAATCGGCAAGAAGGAGAAGTGATTGTAGAAGATATTGGTGAAGATATTTCTTCCGTTCTGGGAATTAAAACACCGAGTGGATGTTTTCCTGATGAGTGTGCAAATCGATATCGACAAGCACAGTTTGGCGCAATTGGTGATATTTATGAAGCTAACTTACCCACTTGTTATCAGGAGTTTCTCGAAAGTATTCAAGTGCGCTCAAATTTAATTATACCGATTGGGACAAATGATGAACTTTGGGGATTATTGATTGCTCATGAATGTAATAAACCGCGAAATTGGGAAACGGAAGAAATTGATTTAATTAGTCAATTAGCCGATCAAATCGGGATTGCAATTACTCAAGCAGAACTTTATGAAAAAACTTGTGTGGCGGCTGAAAATGAAAAAGCAAAAGCTCAACAACTCTCTCAAACTTTAGAAGAATTACGTCAGACTCAAACTCAACTGATTCAAACTGAGAAAATGTCAGGATTAGGGCGATTAGTTGCTGGAATTGCTCATGAAATTAATAATCCTGTCAGTTTTATCTATGGGAATTTAGCTTATACCCGTGAATACAGTGAAAACTTACTCAATTTACTTGATCTTTATCAGACCCATTATCCTCAGCCTCTAGCTGAAATTCAAGAGTATGCGGAATCTATTGAGTTAGATTTTATCGCTTCTGATTTGCCTAAAATCGTTTCTTCGATGCGAATAGGAGCAGATCGAATTCGTCAGTTAGTTTTATCTTTACGCAACTTTTCTCGATTAGACGAAGCTCAAATTAAAGCAGTCGATCTCCATGAAGGAATTGACAAGACATTAATGATTTTACAACACCGCTTTCGAGAGAGTTCAAATTTTCCCAAAATTCAAGTCGTTAAAAATTATGGAGATTTACCCAAAGTAGAATGCTATGCAAGCTTACTTAATCAAGTTTTTATGAATATCATTAGTAATGCTCTTGATTCTATAGAAGACCATTATAATAAATTGAAAAATAGAAACTTACCGACTTCAGCTTATTCGCCTAAAGTGTGGATTGAAACTTCGATCATTAAAGAACAGTCTCCCCTAAAAGATTGGGTTAAAATTTCTATTATTGATAATGGACAAGGAATTGCTCTTGAACATCTTCCTCATATTTTTGATCCCTTTTTCACTACTAAACCAATTGGTCAAGGTACAGGTTTAGGGCTTTCGATTAGCTATCAAATTATTGTAGATAAGCATCAGGGTAGTCTTCAGTGTATTTCCCAAACTGAAAATAGAACAGAGTTTATAATCTCTATTCCCATCTACCAATCTTAAACTCGGATCTGAAATCAGATCTTAGATCTCAGGTTAATTTTAGACTATACTTAATATAGAGGAAATTAATTGATCTTGTGTTGCTTCCTCATCATTCTTCAGCCTTCCACGCCGACTAGAGTGTATCGTCCTTGATCAAACTCAAAACTTATGATGCTCAACACTCATCAATGGAAACAAATACGAGATTGCTGTAAAAATCAAGCGGCTTTTGAACTACTACAACAAATTTTGAGTGAGCAACCTGTACCTCTTTTTTCAAACAATGGTCAGTCGTCTTATTCTGCTGACTTAGAATTCGAGATCAATCCGATAGAACGCTATAAAGCACTGTTTCGGGTGATTAGTCGGATTCGAGAATCCCTTGAGCTTAACACAATTTTTACAGCAACAGCAATAGAAGTCAGACAATTATTAAATGCTGATCGAGTTGCTGTGTTTCGTTTTGATCCCGATTCCGGTTATGATGATGGTGAATTTATCTCCGAAGATGTCAATCCAGAGTTTAAATCAGTTTTAGCGGCTCGTATTCATGATCATTGCTTTGGTGAACAGTTTGCACCGCAATATCAACAGGGTAGAATTAATGCAATTTCTGATATTTATGCCGTAGGTTTAAGTGATTGTCATATTGAGATTTTGAGTCAATTTCAAGTGCGGGCTAATCTCTTTGTTCCCTTACTAAAAGATGATCA
>CAZNCM010000009.1:15026-17522 GCA_964571155.1 uncultured Lyngbya sp.
AGGTTTGTGTATTCACCAATGTAGTTCTCCGCGTCATTGGTCTGAGAATGAAATTGAATTTGTTACTCAAATTGCTCATCATTTAGATGTTGCTTTACAACAAGTTGAATATATCAATCAAGTTCAGGAAAAAGCTAAAAATCTGACTCTATTAGATGAACGAAAAAATGAAGAAAAACGCCAAAAAATATTATTTGAAATTGTTAATCGTATTCGTCAATCTCTCGATTTACAAACCATTTTTGATACAGTAACAAAAGAAGTTAGACAATTTCTGAAAAGCGATCGCGTGGTTGTTTATCGCTTTAACTCCGATTGGTCTGGTTATTTTGTTGCTGAGTCATTTTCCTCTGAGTGGGAACCTTTAATTGAACTCATTCCTAATATTGCAGATACCTGTTTGATCGAAACTCAAGGCGGACGATTTCGACGGGGAGAAATTTTAGCGATAGAAGATATTTATGATGCCGGATATTCAGACTGTCAAATTCAACTGTTAGAGCGATTTTCTGCGAGGGCTTATATAGTGGTTCCCATTCTTCAAGGTGAAAACTTATGGGGATTACTCGCCGCCTATCAAAATACAGCAATTCGTCGCTGGACAGATGAAGAATTACAATTATTATCCCAGATCTCTATTCAACTCGGTGTCGCCTTACAACAGGCTGAACTCTTAGCTGAAACAAAAGCCTTAGCCGACAATTTAAAACAAGCTCAAATTCAATTAGTTCAAACCGAAAAAATGTCGAGTTTGGGTCATCTAGTTGCGGGAATTGCTCACGAAATTAATAATCCTGTAAACTTTATTTATGGAAATCTCGATCCAGCAACTGAATTTACTCAAGATTTACTCGATTTAGTTGAGTTGTATCAACAAGAATATCCTCAACCGACTCCTCAAATTGTTGAAAAAATAGCCGAAATAGACTTAGATTATCTCATAGATGATTTACCCAAAATTCTGTCTTCGATGCGTTTAGGTGCCGAACGGATTCGTCAGCTTGTTTTATCATTACGAAATTTCTCGCGTTTAGATGAAGCCGAAGTCAAACCCGTCGATCTTCACGATGGAATTGAAAGTACCTTATTAATCTTACATCATCGCTTAAAATCAAAGCCTGAACGAAGCGCAATTGAAATCATTAAACATTATGCTAAAATTCCTCAAGTCGAATGTTATGCGGCTCAAATTAATCAGGTTTTTATGAATATATTGAGTAATGCGGTTGATGCTTTAGAATCAGTTCAAAATAAACTAGGGAGTTCATTTATACCCACGATTACCATTAAAACTGCATTAATTCAAAAAGCTGAAAAACAGCCTAATAATTGGGTAATGATATCAATTCAAGATAATGCCGGAGGAATACCACCCGAAGTACAAACTAAGATTTTTGATCCGTTTTTTACGACTAA
This sequence comes from uncultured Lyngbya sp., assembly GCA_964571155.1. Taxonomy (GTDB): domain Bacteria; phylum Cyanobacteriota; class Cyanobacteriia; order Cyanobacteriales; family Microcoleaceae; genus Capilliphycus. The sequence continues at coordinate 16,443 of CAZNCM010000009.1, forward strand.
ACCTGTTGGGAAAGGGACAGGCTTAGGACTCTCTATTAGTTATCAAATTGTGGTTGAAAAGCATAATGGAATGCTGGAATGTAACTCTCAACCCGGAGAAGGAACAGAGTTTAGAATTGTCATTCCGGTAAAACACAGCTAAATTAATTATTGACTAGGGTAACAAAATACATCGTCTCAGATGAAATCAGATTACGAACTGAACTTATGCGATCGCACCCATTTCTTTTTATAACAATTTCTGTGAACTTAACTTACCCAATTTCTTGAATATTCAGAATAAAACCCGGTAAAACATCTTCTCCCGATAACGTTGGTGGAGACTCTAATACCTGAACCTCTTGATTTTGACGATAAATTTCAACACTTTTATCAATAAAATTAATTAACCATCCAAGGCGAAGACCATTCTCAATATATTCTTGCATTTTATCTTGAAGCGTTTTTAAGCGATCGCTGGCTGAACGCAATTCAATCACAAAATCGGGACACAAAGGAAGAAATTTTTTTCGTTGTTCGGACGTTAAACTTTCCCAACGTTCTAAGGTTATCCAAGACGTATCAGGAGAACGATCTGCACCATTGGGGAGTTTAAAACCACCCGATGAGTCAAATACTTTCCCTAGTTTAGTTTGAGCGTTCCAATTCCAAAGTTGAGCCGTTAACCCAGCATTAATATTGCTAGTTTCTCCTCCCGTCGGTGACATGATGACTAAATCTCCATTAGAATTTCGTTCAAATTTCAGATCCCGGTTATTCTGACAAAGCTGAAAGAATTGCTCATCTGTCAGTTCAATTGATTCTAGGTTCAGAGTGAAGTTTGTCATGGGGATGAATCAACTCAACGCTATTTATTAGTATAAATTATAATAAGTAGGATGGGTGAGATTAACAAGTTAATGTTTGAGTAATTAAATTCTCGTTTCTCACCCACCCTACAATTAAGTAGAGATCAAACGTTTTTTAGGTTCGGGAATAGTTCGACCTAATTCTTGAGCGGTTTCTATCCACTCTTGCATGATCACTTCTACATTTTGCAACGCTTCCTGATAGGTTGAACCATCAGCCATACATCCAGGG
>CAZNCM010000009.1:17579-41009 GCA_964571155.1 uncultured Lyngbya sp.
CTTTCCCACTCCAGAAAACTTTCCCACTTTTCACTCGGTCATTTCACACTCAAATTTTCCAGGATTTCCATCACACTGTCTCGTTTTTGAGGAAAATTTTACTGTAGCTTTATCAGATTCCTTTGAAAGTTTACATAAAGTCCTAGTTTTCCTGACATATCAATTGATATTATTTCATCAAATTTAGAATATTAAGTCAAGCTATTTCAGGAGAATGTTAAGTGAAAAGCCGATTTTTTGTTTCCATAAGCAGTTTTATTGTAAGTACAATAATGCTTGCAACTGCACCTGCCGAAGCAAATATTTTCTATGATATGGAGTTTTTTGACGAGGCGGGAGAGTTAGTCGGTACGGGAGAATTCAGCCATGATGAGACTCCTTTTGAAGGAGATGCTCAACAATGTATAAGTGTGTTTATGCCTTCAAGTACACCTCCATATGATGAACCTGTATTAACACCGATATGCAGTGAATCTATAATATTTGAACGGAGCCAGAATGTTTTTAGATTGAATACTTTTTCAACAACAGTAGGACTTGGCTTTAACCCTGAATTTCTCTTCTGGCGTCCCTTTGATGCTCAACCGGTTGCTGGTATTTTTGTCGGTGGCCGATCCTCCTTCTTTGATCCTTTTCCATCATTGTCATATAGCGATTCTGTGTGGGGTATTAGCGCTAGGTACATTTCTCTTGTGATGACTGCAACAACATGGTCATTCAGCGTCGGTTCTCCATCTGATGGGTCTGGAACCTGGACTGCTACTCGTCGTTCTACTACTTCTATTCCAGAAACGACCCCTGTAGTCGGTTTGTTAGCCCTGGGAGGGGTTAGTCTGATGATGGTGTCTAAGCGTCAGTCCTAATCAAAACTGATGAAGATAAAAGAGACGCAACCAACAAATGATCGCGTCTCTACAAAATTAATTAAGGTATTATGAGATTTTATTCAATCCCTTCGATGCGGTCTTCAATCTCCTGATACAACTCACGCAACTTGTCTAAATTGCTGTCGTCTGTTTCCCAATAACCCCGTCCGTTGGCTTCCAATAAAGTTGTTACCATGCGACGGAAGGAATGAGGATTGAGATTCATCAAACGCTTTTGCATTTCCTCATCTTTGATGAAGGTTTCATTGGTTTCTTCATACACCCAATTATCCACCGCACCCGCTGTGGCACTCCATCCCACCGTATTAACGAGGCGTTTTGATAACTCACGAACCCCCTCGTAACCGTGAGACAACATCCCTTCATACCACTTGGGATTTAACATTTTGGTTCGCGCATCTAACCGGACGGTTTCTGATAGCGTGCGAACCTGTGCATTTGCAGTTGTGGTATCGGCAATATACGCGGCTGGTTTCTTCCCATCTTTGCGTAAACTACTAATCACTTTTGTCGGATCAGAGTCAAAATAATGGGAAACATCCGTTAAACTAATTTCCGAAGAATCCAAGTTTTGGAACGTCACTTCTGCGGTTTTTAACGCCGACTCAAACACCTGACGGTTATCATCCATCATCCCCGGATTATCTGAATTAAACGCAAAAGATTTCCGCTTCAGATACATTTCCTGCAACTCATCTTCAGATTCCCAAGTGCTATTTTCAACGGCTAAATTAATGTTAGAAGAATAAGAACCGGACGCATTAGAAAACACCCGTGTTGCTGCTTGTCGTAAATTCACGCCCAATTCTTCGGCTTGTACTAAAGCGTGTTTACGAACAAAATTCATCTCTAACGGTTCGTCGGCTTCTGCTGCCATTTTCACCGCTTTATCTAACAAATTCATCTGATTGATAAATAAGTCGCGGAACACCCCAGAACAATTAATTACCACGTCAATACGCGGACGCCCCAATTCTTCTAAGGGAATTAACTCTAATTTATTCACCCGTCCTAACGCATCGGGAACCGGTTTAACCCCGACCATCCACATCACTTGGGCGAGGGATTCTCCGTAGGTTTTAATATTATCAGTTCCCCACAATACCACCGCAATTGTTTCGGGATAATTACCGCCATTTTCGAGTTTTTGACGGGCAATTAATCGTTCCACAACAATCGCCGCAGACTTCACCGCAGCAGCCGTTGGAATAGACTGTGGATCGAGGGCGTGCATATTTTTACCCGTGGGTAAAACACCCGGATTCCGAATCGGATCGCCTCCCGGCCCGGGCAGAATATATTCCCCTTCTAACGCCCGTAACAATGCCCCTAATTCGTTATCTGCACAGACTTGTTGTAAGCAGAATTCCAAATATTCAAACAGGGGTTTGATGGCTTCCGTATCGACTTTTGTGTAATTGAATTGATGCAGTGCTTCGATCCAAGGTTCCTTTTTACCCATATTGAAGAAATTGAGTTTAGAAACCTTAGAAACTCGTCCTTCTGCGTCAGTTTTTTCGTGAACTAATGCCGCAATAGCTGCGCGGGTTGATTCCACATCAGCTAAAACACCTTTGTCATTATTGCGGTAAATTTCTTCTAGATCCCGATCAATACTATCGGCGATAATATGAGGCAAACTTAACAACCCTTCTTCTTCACGATCTAAACTAGCAATATTAACTAAAGTAGCGATCGCTTCTTCTGCGGTTGGCGGTTTTCCAATCACGTGTAAACCACAGGGCAATAAACGCGACTCAATTTCCATCAAGCGGCGATAGACTTGTCCGACGATGTTATCACGTTCCTCGGCCGAAAGTTCACCTGCATCACAGTCCGGTAAACTCACATCTTGATCAAGGTTTACTGTCCGAGATTTTTCGATAATGGTGTTAACAATTTGGACACCGCGACCACTATCTTTTAAGGTTTGATAGGAACCAATTAACTCATTTAATTCCTGCAAACCTTTGTACAACCCTGCATTTTCCGCAGCCGGAGTCAGATAGGAAATGGTAGCAGCATAACTGCGGCGTTTGGCAATAGTTGCTTCACTGGGATTATTAGCCGCATAATAATAGATATTCGGCGTTGTGCCAATTAAATTATCGGGATAACATTCGCCCGACATTCCCATTTGTTTTCCGGGCATAAATTCTAACGATCCATGTGTCCCGAAATGCAACACCGCATCGGCTTGCCAAACCTGTTCTAAGTAGGTGTAATAAGCGGCAAAACCATGATGAGGACTCGCAGATCGAGAGAACAACAACCGCATCGGATCGCCTTCATAACCGAAGGTGGGTTGTACGCCAATAAACAGATTTCCAAACTGTTTTCCGTAGATTAATAAATTCTCGCCGTCGGTGTTTAAATGCCCAGGAGGTGGCCCCCAATTTTCATTTAACCGTTCGTAATAAGGGGTCAAACGTTCGTATTGTTCCACCGACATTCGATAGGCAACATTCAGTTCTGGACTTTGATATTGGGCGGTGGCGTCGTGAATGACTTCTTGCATTAATTGTTCGGCTGACTCCGGTAATTCCGGGAGATCATAACCGTTATTTTTCAACCCTTGCATCACCTCATAAATAGAACCAAATACATCTAAATATGCTGCGGTTCCAACGTTTCCTTTATCGGGCGGGAAACTAAAAATAGTGATGGCAATTTTTTTGTCAAGTTTGGGTTTTTTCCGCAAGTTTGCCCATTTCATCGCCCGCTGGGCAATGGCTTCAACCCGATCTTGCAGGGCGATCGCTTTTCCAGTCGCCCCATCTCGTCCAGAGACAATAATGGGTTCAATGGCGCCGTCGAGTTCAGGAATGGCGATTTGTAACGCCACCTGGATCGGGTGTAACCCCAAGTCGCTGCCTTCCCATTCTTCGGTGGTTTGGAATACGAGAGGCAACGCCACCATGTAGGGACGGTTGAGGCGTTTTAACGAATCGATCGCTTTCGGGTGATCTTGACGGGCGGGGCCACCGACCAGGGCAAACCCGGTTAAAGAGACAACAGTATCCACTAACGCCTGGGGTTGAATGCCTTTCGGGGGGGTGTCCCAGAAATATTCGTCAACGGGTTTGGAGAAGTCTAAACCGCCTGCAAAAACCGGAATAACCCGGCCACCCATGGCTTCAATTTCTTGTACCATTGCCACATAATGGGCGTCATCACCTGTGACTAAGTGAGTGCGTTGTAAGACCATACCGACGCAAGGGGCGAGAGGATCTTTTTGATCGTCGCTAATATCATCCCGGTCGTTATACCATTTCAAATATTCGGTAACATCTTCAAACATTTTGGGGGCTAAAGGATGCCAAATTCCCATGTCAGGATAAACCACGGGATCGGCATATTTAAACTCACTATCTTTGAGGACGTATTTATCCGCCAACATTAATAAGAAGTTCTCCAAGTTGTCAGAAGAACCGCCTAACCAATATTGGAAAGACATCATAAAGTTGCGAGCATCTTGTGCCTTTTCAATCGGCATATATTTGAGAACTTTCGGCAAAGTTCGCAACAGTTTTAGCATTCCATCTTGGAAGGAAGAACCGGATTTTTCCTTCCGTTTTTTCATAAATTGGGCGATCGCACTTTTGCTTTGTCCCAGTTGTGCCATTGAAAAACTGCCCATTTTATTGAGGCGCATCACTTGAGGCATCGACGGGAAAACCACCGCCACATCAAGGTTATCCCGATGGGGTGTAACGGCTTCTACAACTTTTTCGGCTAAATCTTCAATGAAAATTAGAGAAGCAATGAAGATGTTCGCTTCGGCGATATCTTTTTTTAGATCTTCATAATTATCAGGATTTCTTAGTTCCTCAATCAAATAACCACTGATTTCAATGGCTACATGGGGATTGTTTTTATTGATAGAACGAACCGCAGCAGATAATGCACTTTGATATTGTGCTTCTAACACCACGTAGACGACTTTGAGGAGCGCTCGTCCGTTAAGATTATCGGGTTTGATGTGTCTAACAGTGGGATTAACGTATGTAAACATATAAACCTTTCAGTCCCTTTTAATCGGCTTTCTTTAAGTTGAAAATATCAGGCTTGGCTGGAAATTGAAACAGATTTGACCACAGATGATCAGCAGAAATGGGATCGCGAGTCAATCCCTTGGGCTTACCGTCAGAATTGCGGGTTTCTGTTTCTCCAGTTTGAGTGCTGGCGCTGAGAAACTTAAAGTGTTGGATTTCTCCTCAACTTTTGAGGTTTCTTTATGGCCATTTCTGTACAATTGAATTTAGCATTAGGTCACTTGCGATCGTGCAATATTTCCTATTGTTATTCAATTCCACGAAAAAGCACTATGAGTATTGTTAGCAGAAAACGTTAACTCAAAACCCTTTTTTCCCTGAACTGACATAATTCGACAAGAAAATCTAAAATTTTCTTAACAAAACTTGACATTTTGTGAGTGATTACTCTAAAAAATAGATAATAAAAATTAACTTGACAAAAATTAAATAATATGATAATAAATTAAAAAACAGGTAAAATATCCTTCAATTTGTTTTGTAGTTGCAATAAATTCGCAGAAATAATCCTAATTGGTATCCGATCAGAGTTGATTCTTGCTTTAAAATTGCCATCCCTTAAATTTCAAAGTGGATTTAATGTTGACTTAAACCCATTTTAGAATAGTAATTACTGGAGTTTTTCCTAAAACTTTGACTCAATAACCGTATTTAAACTCGCTTCCATTAAGCCTTTTGTTTGACCGGAAATACTAAAAACCAAAGCTTCTCGATAAACCCGTTGGGCGTGATGTTGGCTTAAATTCGCCGCCCCACTAGAAGCAATAACCGCCCCATGACTGCAACGAACCGCCAAATTAATCGCCCAAGCCCTAAGTTGATATTTTTCCACTAAATTTAAAGTCGAATTTTTTTGATTCTGTTGAATTTTTATCCGACATTGATTGAGTTCCTCAGTTAATAGATTAGCACTGTCTTGAATAAAATTAAATCCTTTTTTCTCAAAAGCCATTTCGAGAATATCCAACCCCGCCCTCGCACATCCGAGTGCAAAAAAACTCGCTTTTAAGGCATTTTTTTGATCATTTTCCGCTATCCAACCCGCAGGTTTAACCGAAACCACTTTTTCTTCAGCTAAAAACCATTGCGTTAAGGTCGCACTAACAGTATTTGTAGAGGTCATCGCACACAAAGACATCGGAGAACTCAGTTTAATTTCACCCTGGGAAGTGTTTAGATTTTCAAACGGAACTACCCCAAAAACCGCCCGTCCATCCGGTAAAGTTGCAGCGATAATAAAGTCTTTAAAAATAGTCCATCCCGTTACCCAAGGAACATTTCCATTGAGTTCATATCCTCCCGAAACTTCTTTCGCCACAATTGTCGGTTTTCCACTCCGTCTAAGCTGAGAAAAACCCACTCCCACCTTAATTTTTCCATGACTCATTTGGGGAAGATAAACTTCTTGAAGTTCAGTATTTGAACTCTGCATTAACATTCCCGCAGCACTTTGATGTTGGGTTTGTAGAAACGCTAACGCCCCCGAATATCGGGAAATAAGTTCTTGAAATTGAGCAAAATTTTCCGCACTGGCTTGTTTTCCGCCCCACCGTTGTGGAACTCTTAAAGCCAAAACACCCAAATTCCCTAACCCTTCTAAAGCATCTTGAAGGCGGCTAGAAGAACTATCAATTTCATTGGCAATTGGAGTAATGGAAGTTTGTAAGTAGGCTTCTGTTTGTTGAAGAAAATTAGACACGTTGAACACCAATACAGTTAGCTATTCTTTATGTTGTGACGCAAAACTTAAAAAAATGCAAGTCGAGTTGATCGAGTGTGATATTAATTTTCGTAAAACTGTTTATCTTATTTTAAAATATTGCTTTATAATTTTTAATTAATCTTTCTACTTGTTTGAAGAATCAAGTCTGATATTTGATCGATTTCAATCGTCTTCCTTTGAGTAAATAAGTTCTCATTTTTCCTTTGCCTTTGATTTCAATCAATCCCCGTTCAACAAAAAGAAACTCTTTCTGTAAGTAATCAAAAGTTGTTTCAGTAACTTGAATTTCTCCGGCAATTCCATGAGATTCCATACGACTAGCTGTATTAACAGCATCTCCCCACAAGTCATAAATAAACTTTTTTGTGCCAATTATACCTGCAATAACTGGGCCAGAATTAATCCCAATTCTGATTTCAAGTTTAACATCGTTTTTAGCATTAAACTGATGTAAATCGTCTAACATATCGAGTGCCATTTCTGCTATTGCGGCTGCATGATTTTTTTGAGGATTTGGGAGTCCACCAACCACCATATAAGCATCACCAATCGTTTTAATTTTCTCCAATTTGTAGCGGTCACACAGTCGATCAAAATCAGAAAAAATCTCATTTAATATTCTCACCATTTTTTCCGGTTTAACTTCTCTAGAAAGCATTGTGAATCCCACAATATCTGCAAATAAAATTGTTGCTTCTGCGAAACAATCCGCAATATTAACTTCTCCGTTTTTGAGTCGATTAGCAATGGACTGAGGTAAAATAGAAAGTAATAACTCCTCTGATTTTTTCTGCTCATTCGAGAGTTCAATATTTGCCCTTGTTAATTCCGTCGTGCGTTCAAAGACTCGTTGTTCTAATTCTTGGGAAGTATGACGTAACCGACCCATAACTAATGTTAAAGCAGAAATGGCGAGTATAGACAGTCCAGTTAACATTAAACTGGTTCCTCTCAGTCCAGCGTGTACTTGGCGATTAATACTATCTAACGGTTGAGTAATTTCTAAAATTCCACGTACATCTCCCACTTTCCAATCTGTCTTCGGAGTTCCCTGATAACTATTATGACAAGCAACACAACTCGGTTTGAGAATATCAGCTTGAGCATAACGAAAAGTGGATAATCCATTAAATTTTTCAAAGCGAAAAAAAGTATCATTAGGATTTTGTTTCAAAAAAATCAGCGCTTCTCGCTCAAAATCATCTCTAGCACCGCCCGTTTCTTTTCGCCAAGGAAAGGGATAATCGCTATATAATCGAACTGAAATCCCCGGTTTCATCGCTCCAATCTGCTCCCCTAATTCTATCAAAAAAGTGGCAGGCAAAGGAATAGCAGCCGGATGAATAAGATAATCGTGACTAACTTTAATTCGATTATCCTTTTGGACTCGACTCACTACTTCTGAACTATAAAGAGTGCGAGATTCTGTAAGTGTATTTGCATAAAGTTTTGCATTTTGAAGGGCTTGAGATTTAATCAGATTAGAGGTCAAACGCGACATATTCCAGATTGACCCCCCCACTCCCACCAAACAAAGCAAGGTCAAAACCAAAATAATTCGTCGATAAAGGAGACGAGTGAACTTCAACCCCACCCAAGAAAAGAACGACAGCATAATCCTGATGCTATAAAATAACTCACGGATTCGCAAAAGCATACCGTTCTTCTAATATAGCAACTCTAATGGATTTAGCGGTCTAATGACTTCATCGTTCTATTCCTCAAGTTAACTCAGTGGGAGCGAGTTCACAGAAGTCTATTGAGCCGAAAAAAACCTCCATAAACCCGCTCTATTTTTACAGAATAAAATCAGTAGAAAGAAAGTTGGATTTTCGTTCTCGAACCATTTGAGAAATCAAGCTTTTATTCTGATCAATATCTTTCGTTGCTACTAAAGTCCGAATTGAAAATGAGCGCAACGCATCCGAAACTGATAACGTTCCTTCAGCAGAGTCTTTGCGTCCAGTAAAGGGAAAAGTATCAGGCCCTCGCTGACATTGACTATTAATATTTACCCGACAAACCTGATTAACCAAGGGATCAATCAACTTAGCAATCTCATCAATATCTTCTCCAAAAATACTTACTTGTTGACCATAGTTTGAGTTCACAATATACTCAATGGGAGTGCTGATATCATCAAAGGGAATAATCGGTACAACCGGGCCGAATTGTTCTTCTGAATAAACGCGCATTTTTTCATTCACGGGATAGAGAACCGCCGGAAAGAAAAATGTTTCATTCACAGTACCTCCAGCTTCATTAATCACTTCAGCACCATACTGTTTAGCATCCTCGACTAAATCCGTCAGATATTGAGGTTTTCCCGGTTCGGCAATAGGAGTTAATTTAACCCCTTCTTCCCAAGGCATTCCCATTTTTAGCTCACTCACTGCTGCCGTAAATTTCTCTAAAAACTGATCGGCAATTTGTCGATGAATGAACAGAATTTTTAATGCTGTACAGCGCTGTCCGTTGTAAGAAAGCGTTCCCAAAATACATTCTTTGACGGCAACATCTAGATTGGCATGGGGTAAAACAATTGCTGGATTTTTGGCTTCTAATGCTAGAATAGTTCGGAGTCGATGAGGTTGGGGATGCAGTCGTTCGATGCGATCAGCGGCTTTACTTGAACCAATAAAAGCAATGGCATTAATTTCACCAGAACTCATAATTGGTGGAGTCACTTCTCGGCCCGCACCATAGACAGAATTAACAACACCAGGGGGAAAAGCTTTTTGAAACGCTTCCAGTAAAGGACGGTTTAATAATGTTCCGGGTCGGGGCATTTTTAAAATGGCGGTATTGCCCATAATTAATGCCGGAATTAAAGTCGTAAATGTCTCATTTAGAGGATAATTAGAAGGCCCCATACATAACACAACTCCCAAAGGAGCGCGTCGAATTTGACCGATCACTCCTTCTTCAATCTCAAAGCGAGAACACTGTCGATCTAGGTCTTTTAGGGCATCAATCGTGCTAGCAATATAGTCTAATGTCCGATCAAATTCTTTGGCAGAATCCGCATAGGATTTACAAATTTCCCACATCAGAAGATTAATTACTTCAGACCGCTTTTCTTTCATGCGATAAGCAAAGTCTTGAACGTGTTCTATCCGTTTTTGGACTGATAAAGTCGGCCACAACCCTCGCCCGGAATCATAGGCATTTAAAGCCGCTTGTAAGACAGCTAATGCTGCTTCCTCACTCATTAATGGAAATTGTCCGATCAGTTTGGTATTTAAGCCACTAGATGTTTTCAAGCGTAAAGGTGAATGAACTTCCTCTTGGGGGCCATCCCAAATTCGCAATTCCCCATCAATCAGATACTCTTTTTGATCCAGAGGAGTTTCTAGGCGAAATTCTGAGGGGATAGTGTCTTCAGACGGAAACAAGTCTTGAATTTTTTGATGTAAGCTCATAATTGCTTGAGTATAGAGGGATTAAGATAAAAATTATACTCAAGTTTAGATTTATTGTTGTGCTTGATGTTGCTGTTTTATGGCAGTTCGATCATTTATAGCAATTCTCATAGCTTTGAGGTACAGCTAATTTTCTCTATTCTCCTGTTTAAAATCGGAGTATTAAATAAGAAATACCTCATCACTATTAAAAACACTATATCATTAAAATAACTCATTCTCAAAATAAATTATGAAAATTATTAACCCCGAACAATCTTATACTTTCAGTAAAATATTTGAACTCAAAATAGAACCCAAAGATTTAGCAAAATACTTCGGTTATTCATTTTCTCGAACTAAGTTGAACTTATCTCAATATCAGGGAGATTTAGACAGGGTTGACCAGTTAAAAGAACGGATTGAAGAAATTTTACCCTATGCTTCTTTATCCAGCGAACAGGCGAGGCGAGAGATATTAATCTCACCTTTGATTTTTGACCTTGTTCATTATACAAAATCGGAAATTTTTATCGAATATTCCATTAAAGTTAGCGAACAGTTGCAAGGAAATTTAGATTATTTGCTGGAAAATGTTAATAGTTTATTGGTGATTGAAGCCAAAAAAGAAGACTTAGATTATGGAATGAGTCAACTGATCGCCGAATTAATCGCTTTAGAACAATGGCAAGAAAACAAGCAGCAAACCCATCTCGTTGGTGCGGTAACAACGGGAAAGATTTGGGAATTTGCCCGATTAAACCGCGAACAAAAACAGATAGAACAAGGTTTAGAAAGTTATCGCGTTCCCGAAGATATTGAACCGTTAATGCGAATATTAGTTCAAGCGTTATCTTAAATATCTTGAATTAAAACCCCCAAAAAGTAGGTTGGGTTAAACGAAGTGCAACCCAACACATCGACTACAAGAACAGTAAGGAAGCTTAAAGGCCGCACTTGGGTTTGGAGTATAATGTAATATAGATGGAGTAACAATTAGATTATTGTTACTTGCTAAAATATAGAAAACGACTATCCTAATAATCTGATATGGCTACAGTTAAAGAAATTCAAGCAGCAATTCAATCTCTTTCCTCTGATGAATTCAACGATTTAAAAAAATGGATAATCGAGTTAGACTGGGAACAGTGGGATAAAGAAATTGAAGCGGATTCTCTATCAGGAAAGCTAGACTTCTTAATTGAAGAAGCCTTAACCGAAAAAGCACACAATAAACTACAGGAACTCTAGTTGCATAAAACGACTCAACGATTTTGGCAATGTTTTAATGAGTTACCTGACTCCATCCAACAACTTGCAAGAAAAAACTTTAAGTTACTCAAACGTGACTTAAATCATCCTTCTTTGCAGTTTCAAAAAGTGGGGAAACTGTGGTCTGCTAGAATTGGACTCAACTATCGAGCATTGGCCGTTCAAGATGGACAGGATTACATTTGGGTATGGATTGGAACTCACGATGAATATGAACAAATCTTAAAACGGCAAGGGTAAATATTGAGATTTAGGAAATAAAAAGTAGGTTGGGCTAAACGAAGTGCAACCCAACACATCCATAGAAACAGGAAAGATCATGTTGGTTTTCGTTGCCTCAACCCAACCTACAAAATTGGCGATCGCACTACATTTTAGCGGTCGGAGACTCCCTGGGACGCTTTTCTGGGAAGTCCCATCACGCAACGATTTCAGTGATTTCAGAAATCAAGAAATTGTCTTTCAATTGAAATAGCCATAAACGGTTACAAGAAAGCTTTCTTTGGCATCTTTTGGATTTGCTATATAGAGCTTTCTTTCATCAATGCTAGGGTCTACAGTTTGGGTGGCATCACCATTCTTGATATATTTTCCATCAAATAGGTGAGGATCTACTGCCACTGACTTGTCAACCATAACTTTGAATTGAATTTTTTCCGGAGCAGTAGTATCTGAAATTTCCCACTCCAGATAGACAGCTTGGCTCGCACCTTGGATGCTGAAATCACCACTTGAACGGTTTTGTTGACCGCTTTGAGGCTGCGGTTCAGATCTCACACTACCTAACTGTTTTTTTTGCATTTCGATCTTTTTCCTTTAGTTGATGGGAATTGCTTAGAATCCCTAGAATATTTCTAGCTCGAACCACAAGGTATAACCATCGAAGTTTGTGAACTTAAGTAGGAAACTTTACTTATAACTTTACCGAAAACACCTCCAATAGCACATCCACAAGACTTCTGAGGTGGATCGCACCCCTTGACAATCCTATAACATTGGTTAAATTGGATGTGTAAAGTATCAAACTTTCTTCTAGGGTCTATCTACTGCCTAAGACCAATTGAAGTGAATCTATTTATTCTATGTAAAGTATCAATCTTTCTTGAAGAATTGATCTACTTTTTGTTTATCTTCCTTCACACATCTACGCCATGCCTACCTTCAAACAACGACACAGAAAAGTTGCCATTCTCACTCCGCAGGGATTTCAGAAACTCCGAACCGCAGAATCCCAAACCGACCTTTGGAACGATTTCACTAAATCCTGCACGTTGGAAGTCCTCAGCGAACAAACCGGACTATCAACCCACACTCTCAGCAAGGTTCACGCCCGAAAAAAGGGTGTTGATATACAAACTTTAGTGCGCTACTTTAACGGTTTTAACCTAACTTTAGAACCGGATGATTATACGTCTCCTAGAGGAGATGAAGAAACAACTATACTCGTCCCCTCCACCGCCGAAAACGGAGCGTTAGTCACAGTATTTCCTCTCCAAAATAACGTGGTGAGTTGGGGTTTAGCGCCGGATGTTTCAATGTTCTGTGGTCGCACAACAGAATTGGAAACTTTGAAGCAATGGGTTAGAGAAAATCGCTGTCGTTTAATCACGCTTTTCGGCATAGTTGGTATTGGTAAAACCTGGTTGGCGACTAAATTAGCAGAAAAAGTACAACCGGAATTCAAGGTTGTGGTTTGGCGGAGTCTTCAACCGATATCGCGATCGCATTCTCCCTTACCTTTTAGCGATTTTATCGATGATTTGATTAACAATCTCACTAACGAGTCTCACCAGAATATTTCAGAATCTATCAACGCTAAGATCCGGAAATTGATGGAGATTTTGAGACATAAACGCTGTTTATTGATATTGGATAATGTTGAATCTGTTCTGCCAAGTCATACCCCAAAAACAGCTTCAAGAAATAATTCCGATTATGAAGCATACAGTCAACTATTCAAATACTTAGCACAGGCACAACATCAAAGCTGTGTGATACTAACGAGTCGAGTCGAACCAACAGAAATTCAACCCTTTATTGGAGAAAATTTAGGAGTTCATTCTTTATGTGTGCAGGGTTTACAGGTTGCAGATATTCAACAGATGTTAAACGCAAAAGGCAAATTTCAAGGAACGGATGACGAATGGAAACGTTTGGTTGAGTATTACAATGGTAATCCTTTAATTCTTGCCATTGTTGCCACAACCATTCAGCGTTTCTTTGATAGCAGTCTCACCAATTTCTTCAATCACAACACCTTAATTTCTGAAGATATTGGTGAGCTATTAGACGAACAGTTGAGCGCTTTATCCGCACCCGCACAACAAATCATCAAAGCTTTGGCAACTCAAAATTCACCCCTTTCGTTTTCCCAGTTACGATCGCATCTCCTACCCTCGATTTCAGGAAATACTCTGTTAGGAACTCTGGCGTTTCTCAAAGCGCGATCGCTCGTAGATACAACATCGGCTCTTTTTTCTCTACATCCCTTGCTGATTCATTATTTGACAAGTTAATTCGTTTGGAACTGCGCTCCTAACGTTTTAACAATGGGATAATTGGCGATCGCTTTATTCACGTTCTCCAGTCTTTTGACAGAAACAGGTTTCCATGCTAAAAAGTGTAAGCGTAGTGAACAACTTACATCTATGAAGCTAAAAGTTGTGCTTGAACCCAGTGAAGAGGGAGGATACACTGTCTTTGTTCCTTCTCTTCCCGGTTGCATTAGTGAAGGCGAAAATATTAGTGAAGCCCTCTCCAATATTCAAGAAGCAATTGAGTTATATCTTGAACCCACTGAAGACAGCTTGAGTTTGGTTGAAGGAGCAATTATTCAGGAAATCGTTCTGTGAGTAAAGTCCCAAGCTTACCTTACATCAAAATTATTGCCGCCTTAGAACGGGATGGTTGGGTAAAAGTTCGTCAAAAAGGAAGTCATATTCGACTGGAAAAGCGAACTTCAGCAGAGGAAACACTGAAGATTACAGTACCCGCTCACCGCCCTGTAAAAAGGTCAACCCTTGCTCGTCTTCTTAAGCAGGCTCAAATCGAGTTAGAGTATTTTCTAGAGCTACTCTAGTTTTAAGTCTTTAATTCGTTTGTAACTCCGCTTCTAACGTTTTAACAATGCGATCGCGTGTCATTTCTAAATGCGCCAAGGTGTAAGCATTCATTCCGTCATTATGCTTTTCTAACGTTTTATCCAAAACGTCTCGCAACTGCTTCAACTGAAACCAAGCTAATGTTAACGCATCTTCGGGAACACTGACTTCACGCAACACCATTTCAGTTAATAAATTCAAGTGTTCACGCTGCAACGATCGCCGAATTCCTGAAACTTCTATCTCTTTATCTGGTTGTAATACCTCAGTCCAGATACTATTTTGCAAGGCTTCAAATAATTCTGGCATGGTGAGTGTATTTTGGGATGCAGTTTTCAACTCCAAATCTCGTAACCGTACTAAACGAGTCGGGGCTAAAATTTCTTCTAGAATAGATTTCTGCAACCACAAAATGCGATCACCAATCCGATATTCTAAGGTTGAATTTACATCCGGATTTCCCCAATCTTGCCAACGGGAAGGTGCAAGTTTATTTAATAACTGAGGTGAGAATTGAAACGCTTCTTCAGAAAACACATATTTCTGTAATGTATTTAATGCCTCACGCTGTTGATTAACCGGAATCGGTTCAAAGGGTAATCGTCCATTAGGATCACCAATTCTATTGCGATTAAATGACTGACCTCCAATATAAAGAGTAATATTTTCCGCATTATTTTGATAGTAACCAAAGATGGTTTCAAACATCTGTCTAACTTGATCATATCCCTCACCTGCACGGGGAGAATGGCTTTCTAAATGCTCCCACATGGCGATCGCATTATCAAGTTGCCATTGTGAATATTGCAGCATATCACTACTCAAATCAAACACATTTGCAGCCGGATCAAGAAATACTCCCCAAAAGTCTTCATCCGTGGCAAAAGAAAGTTCAGGTTCACCCGCTCGTTGAGCAATTTCTTGTAAAACTTGTTTTTCTTGATAGAGAGTATTAGCGGGAATTGGGGTGTAACCATATTCAATTGCCCATTGATCATAGGGGCCAATAATAATCGGAAAATAATCGCCTTGAGGTTCTCCTTTGGGGGCGAGATTGACCGGAACATAATCCATTACTGATCCGACTAATCCCAATTTGTGGGTAATCATTGTATCATTTAATTGCTCTGGTGAGAGTAACGTACTACCATGAAAGTTATGTCTGAGTCCCAATGTATGACCGACTTCATGGGCAGTCAGAAATCTTAAATATTGGTGAACGTAGTCTTTTATTTTTGGACTGTTGGGGTTCACGCCTTGTAATAATGACATCGCCATTCCACCCACGGCTAACTGACGGTTAGATTCCAATCCAAAGCATAAATGTTCTGAAGAAACATCAGAAGATAAATGGGAGTGTGAGTCGGAAATCATTTGAGATAGAGATAATCGTCCTAACTCACAAGGATTTCGACTCATTTCAGAGATGCCATTTTGTTGATTATTATTTCGTTGATTATTTTCAACCCAAACACCAATTCCCTCATACAACTTAGAAACTGCATTGCTTTCAATCACAATATCGGCATCTAAAATTTGACCCGTTAACGGATTCACATGAGAAGGGCCATAGCCATTAAATAAGGGTTGAAAAGATGTAGACCAACGAATTGTATTATAACGAACGTCTGCCGGGTCCCAAGTGGCATCGTCGGGCATTTGTTCAACTTGAACTGCATCTTTAAATCCGGCTTTTTCAAAGGCTTTATTCCACATCAATACCCCTTCACGAATCGCCTCTCGATATTCCAAAGGAACGCTATTTTCAATCCAAAATACTATCGGTTTAACGGGAATAGAAAGAGAAGCATTCGGTTCTTGTTTTTCTAAATTCCAGCGATTAATATAACGCACAAATGGAGAACGACCTGTCGAATTAGAAATATCTTTGTAGGTACTCGTGAAGTATCCGACTCGTTCATCAGCTAGCCGAGGACGATAACTATTTTCGCTCGGAACTTCGATGAAACTATAGCGAACATTGAGATTAAAGGCGCGACTATCGGGAAGCGAAGATAGGTATCTACCCTGACTTCCACTATTTTCAGAAAAGCCAAAAACTGACTCAATCTCAACATTAAGTGGAAACGTTTGTACCTGAGAAATATAGGATGTTTCCGCCTCAATACTATAATTTGAACCGAGAAATCTAGAGAAATAATTGCCTAAATTAGATAAATCGCGATCGCTAGTAATCACACGACTCAAATCAATTAATACAGTTTGACGTTCGGGATGAGTGCTGAGAATCGGAAGTGAATAGAGAACTGAATCACTGACTGAACGGCTAATAGAACGGCTTTGAGGATCATTCGGTTGGGTTCTAAAATTAATATTTGGAACCACAAGCTGCACTTTTTTATTTTGAAGTCGCCACTGGAATAAAAAATCATTCAAATGCTTTCCCCGAACGATCCCTGCTTCACCAATTCCCGATTCTAAACTAATAAAACAGAGATAATTTTTTTGAAATTGTTCAGGCGTGAGTTCGAGATAAACTTTTCCAGTTTCTTGATTATGATAAAGTGTAAATAATCCTTCTTGTTTTTGACTATTTTGAACAATTTCCTCAAAGGTTTGGTTAATGGGTTGTTCCTGAGCAATGAGCCAAGAGGGGAATGCAGTAGCGGCGTTGAGCGGATGAATGTGTAAGCCTGATAGTGCAAAAGTTAGCAGTATCGAGAGACTAAACAGAGTAAAAAATGTCTTCACTTTTGTCATTCCTAAGAATCTAACTTAATATCAACAGAGGGTAGGAGGATGGGAGCTTCAAACAATAAAAAATATTCAGCACATTAGAAAGAGAGGGATAATATAGCAATTCTCATCAAAACGTCTAAGTTTCTGATTAGAGCTTTTGATTGGCTCGATTTCTATTCACAATTCTAACTTGCAATCCCGGTTGTGTCGCAACCCTAACGACTCGTCGGCCAAGAAATTTGTTGTTTTTGCACCAATCGTTCTGCGACGGCTGCTGCGCCGTATTGATTGAGGTGACTGGGATCAGAGTAATATTCATAAGTATCCAACCACTCAAAAGCCAGATTGACAAAAATTAACCCTGTTTCCGCTTCGAGTTGCTGCATATGTTCGAGAAACTTTTCTTCATAAGCAGTCCGAACTGAATCGAGATATTCTTGAGTCAGAGGCATATTGACAAACACAATCTCAACATCCTGAGACTGTACATATTCAACTAACTTTTTCAACGCATTGGTCTGCACCCCACTCAGTTCAAACCCTTGATAATCGCGATCGTAGTAACCCGAAACTTGAGAATATTTTTGATAGTAAGTTTCTGGATCAAACTGAATCGACAAGGGAAGAAAACCATTACTTCCTAACTGGGGAGTCTCCAACGTCGGATTATCCTCAGCATCGGGAAGATCGGGAAGATCCTGGGATTGGGTGAGTAAATTTTGGTGATTAACCAGCGCGAGTAACCCCTGTTTAAGTCGATCTCGTTGGGGATAAGAAGCCGAAATTTCAATCAATCGTTGATTAAACCAGTCTTGGATTTGTTTAATCACAGTCGAGGGATTTTGACTCAACTCCTTTAACGTTAGGAGAGTTTGTTTGAAATCAGAAGCAGATTTGAGTTGTCGAGTCGGAATTCTAAACGTTCCTTGAGCAATTTCTTGATATCCAGCCGAAGCCGCAATTGTCTCATAGGTGCGATCGCTACGACCCCCATTAAGCGCCCGTACCCCATCGGCAACAATCACTAATTTCGGTAACTGTTCGGGGGGTAAAATCCGCCGCACAATTAACTCAACCACTTGCGCCGTCGCCCCATTCACGCCGAAGTTAAACACCTTGAGTTGGGGATAACCCGCTTCGACTAATGCTTTCTCTAAAACCTCTGGATCAATCCCCCGCAAAGCCCGAGAACTCCCGACAATTAGAATATCTGGAGGACGTTTTTCAGTGGCAATATATTCTTGATAACGAGCAAACTGTTCATCGAGTTGAGGACTATTAAACGACGGATACAGCAGTTGAGAAAGTTGACACGCCTCAACATTAGAAGCCGTTTGACAAGCATTGAGTTGAGTTCGATTTTGAGGTTGGCTGAGAAATTCTGAGCGATTAAAAACCTCATTTTCCTCGGGAGATTCACCCGTCAGGGAAGTAGTCGTTTCGATCGCGGAAACCGGCTGAGAAGTGGTCGGGGGTTGATCTACAGAAGGCAAATTTTGGGCGGCGATCGCCATCTCCAACTGGGGGTTATTTTCCAAAAATTGACCCATCGCCCAGTCCACCTGGACAGCCAGTAAGCACCCTAAAGCCCCCCAAATTAACGCTAACCCGGTTTTAGAATAGGAAGAACTTTCCCCAGCTTCTATGGGCGCAAGAACCGCCTCACGACTTACAAACAAACCTGTAGCGAGCAATCCTTGTTGTAGCCGCATCGAGAGTAACTCTAGAGGATCACTCCATTCGAGCCTCCGACGATTTGAGGGTAAAGACTCCTGACCTTCGAGTTCATCTGAAGCCAGATCCGGACGCCAAACCAATCCCTCAGTTTGAGTCATTAACTCGGGATGCTCACTCTCAGAAAATCCATTGACTTGTTCATCGAGTGTCGGACTTCGCTGAGACAACGCCACACCATAACGCCATAAGGGGTGTTTTTGACCCGCTCGCCGACCATAAATTCGCACACCTGCAACCCCCTCAATTTTATGGGTGCGTAGAAATTGCGCTAGGGGGAGAGCCACTTTAGATTGAGAGGGACAAGTTGGTGCTTCGGTCATCACGTGCAGAAGTTTTCCTTTCCGCAGCAGCAAGACCCGCACTCCACCTGTGGCGAGTTGATGATCGAGATCAGGGTTAATGAGTTGATTGAGAAGAAAAGTCAGAGCTTCTAGGTTTCCCTGTTGAGCAAGAGTTAGAGGATGATGTTGTAAATCTTGATGCTGATGAGCCGGGAGATTGAGCCAATCAATCCAGATCGGAGATTCTACACTCTGGGCGGGGTTTTGAGCATCAACCCCATAAACGGTAGCCGCAAGAATTCCTTGGGGGGCAAGGGTATCGAGAATTGGAGCGATCGCCGCCATCACTTTTGCTTTAGCCGGAGCGTTACGTTTATTTTTGGGGCGAGGGGGGGCAGGTTCGGAGGTAACGTTCTCTAAATTAAGGGTTTCACAAAATAAATGGAGAGTGGATTCTTTGAGGGTGGCGCGAACCTTAACGTTGGACTCCTCTAGCTTTTGATTGAGGATACGAGCAATGGCAGCCTGTGAACCCCAACGCGCCCAATTTTTGAGAATTTCAACCGGAGGAGTCAGATCAATGCGTAACATCCAATCAGGCCGGGGTTCTCCCTGAACTTGCAATAAAATACAAGCATCCCGAAAGTTTTCTAGCTGCAATTGTCGCAAGCGTTCGGCGATCGGTTCGGCCAACAGAGATGGATCAGGACTGTAAGCTGATTCACAACGCACCCACAGACGACGGGTTGAGGTTTCTGTTGTTGAGGCGGAACGATGTTTAGAGCGTTCTTTAACACTGACTTTCACGCTGACGCCTAAATTCCCCAGAATTTCACTGAGATAACTGGCGATCGCTTGGCTATGGCCACGACGGGCGAGGGTTTCTGTCGAAACGGTCAGAGGAGCTTGAATTGGCTCTGAGGGGGTTAATTCTGAGGGTTTAGTCTGGGTGGCGGTTGCTCGGGAATTCCCGGTGCTAGAGGGATTTTCCAACTCACTCTGATGGCTTGAGAGTCGTTCGGTTATGGGGGAAAGTTCTCGTTGACCGTTGGGGCGATTATGGGGATAATCACTTACTGGACTGGGATTGCGGTCAATCGGCTCGTAGGGTTGAGCAGCCGTTTCTCGGGGATCACGATCCGGGGAAGCCATCTCCAACGGTTGTGCTTTTTCGGCTTCCAGGTTTTTAGTCGAGATAGACTCTGCTTCTGCTACGGGGTGTTCGTGAGGTTCATCCTCTGTTGTGGGGGGACGACGACTCCAAATTCCGCCGAGTTTCTCCCAGACCGATTTTTCGGTGTTCGGGACATCGGACTCAAATGGGGGTGAGGGTAATGTTAATGCTTCATTCGTTGCAGCTTGAGAAGGATTGCACTCCAGTTTAACCGTCCATTCCGGACGTTTGGCACCCGGTTGACGACCACAGAGAAAGACTTTATAAACAGGAGGGGCTTCTGGAGGTAATAATGTACTCAAACTCGTTTGTTCGAGTGCGATTGAAAACTGAGATACTGCTATTTTTTCACGGGGACACGGAGTTGATTCACACAAAATGTGCAGGTGATTTCCCCGTAACCGGACTTGCACCCGGACATCTGACAGTCCGATTGCTTTTTCAGTCCATTGTGTTAGTGTTGACCAATCTTTCGCCAAGACGCTCCCAATTGTACTAAACTTGACCCACTGTTTCGTCTTCGATAATACCGTGCTAGAGCTTAGAGTTGTAGTGTTTAAGGTGTATGAGTTCTTCGAGCTTTGTTATGTAGCTTTCCGGATGAATTGACAGACGACCCGCGCTACTGTTTGAGTTGGGCTGTTTTAGAAGTCGTGAGGTTAGACGTTTTTTCCGCTTTCTCCATTGCAGAGTCACTGATCACGGTCTCCCCAACTCCCCAAACCCCACTTCTTGATCAAAATCTACTGTTAAAATTATTTTAAAGAAATCAAAGGAAATATCTATGCAATCTCACGATCAAACCCCATCGGAGGCTTCCCCGCACGACGAGACTCAGGGGATGAAGATTCCATCGGACTTCCTGCTGAGTGTGACGACGGCTCCCTTGATGTTGATGTTAATGGGGAGTAAATTTTTATCAAATACAATGTTAGAGATGAGTCGGAGCAGCGAAGCCGTCTTTCAAGGGGAGCGTCTTCCCGTTCTCAATTTTCCCCATCCTAGTTTTGAGGAAGAAGAATAGTAACTCTTTCTCGTTTCTGGGGATAGCCCCCAGAGGGGTTTCATTCTCGCTCTAAAATATAACTCTAAAATATCAGCAGATCGGAAGATCGAAAAGATCACGATGGGCTCAACGATTGACGGGTCACGATAGACGAGTGACGCTCAAAGCGGTTCCTCATTGTCAAAAAATCATTAGATTTAGGCAAGATTAACCCAAAGTTTAGGAATTTAACCTTAAAAATCTATGATTTTCGGGAGATTAACCCCTACAATAAGGCATAATCTTGCCAAACAGGAACAGGCCCTATGAGTTCACTGCTCCACCCTTCAGATCAGGTCTCTAATAAAATTGTTTCATCCAATAGTACATTAACTGAAGGCGATTTATTATTGCGGAATCGTCTTAAAATTGTGGAAGATTTGTGGGAGTCAGTCCTGCGTCAAGAGTGCGGTCAAGAATTAGTGGATTTACTCAAGCAGATGCGCTCAATGACCTCTCCAGAGGGACAAGCATCTCACTTTCGAGAGTCTAACGTTTTACAACTGGTTGAGCAGTTAGATATCAATGAATCCATTCGTGCGGCTCGTGCTTTTGCACTCTACTTCCAGCTGATTAACATCGTAGAACAACATTACGAACAACGCGAACAACAACAGGCTTATACAAAGGGACTATCGACTGAGAAGCAACCCCTTTTTCCAGCGGATCAAAAAAACTCCGTCTTTGAAACCCGCAACCAACGGTTCTCCGATGAACGAGAATATCCGTTGAATCTCTCTGATATCTCCAGCAAATCTCAAACCGAACAGGAATTAGCAACCTTCCATTACCTGTTCCCGATGTTGCGAAGCTTGAACGTTCCTTCTCAACTCATTCAGAGATTAATCGATAACTTGGATGTTCGCTTGGTGTTTACCGCACACCCGACAGAAATTGTTCGTCATACCATCCGCACCAAACAACGTCGGATCGCTAAAGTCCTACAACAACTCGATAACGTCGATCAAAATACAAGTTCGTTGAGTGAAAGTAAGACCCACGATCAGACCTCAACGTTGTCATCATGGACTAATGAACTGTACGAACAACTCACTGAAGAAATTCGGCTCTGGTGGCGAACCGATGAACTCCATCAGTTTAAACCCACAGTCCTTGATGAAGTAGACTATACCTTACACTACTTTCAAGAAGTCTTATTTGATGCCATTCCCCAACTCTATCAACGCATCAAACACGCCTTAAATGCCTCCTTCCCTTACTTAAAACCGCCTAGATACGATTTTTGCAAATTTGGCTCTTGGGTGGGGGCGGATCGGGATGGAAACCCCTCTGTCACTCCCGAAGTCACCTGGCGAACCGCTTGCTATCAGCGTCATCTGGTTCTAGAAAAGTACATCTGTGCAGTACAATATCTCAACGGACTGCTGAGTTTATCCCTGCACTGGAGTGATGTCCTTCCAGAATTACTCGAAGCTCTCGATCGCGATCGGGTACAACTCCCAGAAATCTACGATAAACTGGCTATCCGCTATCGCCAAGAACCCTATCGTCTGAAACTCGCCTACGTTCAAAAACGACTCGAAAACACACGCGATCGCAACTGGCGACTTTACAATAGCGATGATGTCACCCTAGAGCGAGAAAAACTGGTTAGCCCCGATAAGAGTATGGGGAGTTTTTACCAATCTGGCAGCGAATTTCTTGATGAACTGACCCTGATTGAGCGCAATTTACACGAAACGGGGATTGAATGTCGAGATCTCGAAGATCTTCTCTGTCAAGTTCAAATT
The DNA here is from genome assembly GCA_964571155.1 of uncultured Lyngbya sp. Lineage (GTDB taxonomy): Bacteria > Cyanobacteriota > Cyanobacteriia > Cyanobacteriales > Microcoleaceae > Capilliphycus. The sequence continues at coordinate 40,707 of CAZNCM010000009.1, forward strand.
TATGGGTTCTCTCTGGCTCGTCTGGATATGCGTCAGGAGTCATCAGTTCACTCCAACGCCCTCAATGAAATTGCAGACTATCTAGAAATTTTACCCAAACCTTACAACGAACTCTCAGAGGCTGAACGCTCCCTGTGGTTGTCTACAGAACTCCAAACCCGTCGTCCTTTGATTCCGTCTGAACTCCCCTTTTCTGAGAAAACCTGCGAAACCATTCAAACCTTCCGAATGATGCGGGATTTACAACGGGAATTTGGCCCAGAAATCTGTCAAACCTATATCATCAGTATGAGTCACGAAGTG
>CAZNCM010000010.1:0-10723 GCA_964571155.1 uncultured Lyngbya sp.
TCCGGTTCGATGTCTTGGAATACCGTTTCTTCCATCGGTTTAACCTGCTGTGAAATTGCCACAGTTATGGCTTTAGTGACCGCAAAAGCGGAAAAAAACTATGTAATTCGCGGATTTTCTACCGAGTTCATCGATTTAGGAATTACAGCAAAAGATTCCTTAAAAACGGCAATGACAAAAGCAAATAATAGTAACTTTGGAGGGACGGATGCAAGCGTGGCTTATAATTGGATGATTCGTCATAAATTCAAAGCGGATAACGAAACTTGGGCGGGGATTAAACACACGAGTCGAGCGTTAGCAGAATACCGTCAAAAAATCAATCCAAACATCAAGGCTGTTTATGTTACCTTGGCACCATACAATATCACATTAGTTGATCCAAAGGATCGTAATTCTTGGGATATTGCAGGATTTGATCCCGGTACTCCGCGATTGATTCAAATGTTAGCAACAGGTGAACTTTAACTCACTTTATTTCCTTAAAATCAGCACAGAGACGTTCTCTTTGAGCGTCTCTAAAACTTGTTTTTTTGTCACTTAATCTGATAATTTCAACGTTAAAGATTAACGATTGTTACAACTTTACTCATTCGGCAAAGGAACGGAATTGCTCAAAACTTGTCACTTCTGATGTGGGTTTGCTATGCTAGAGACTCTTTTTTCACCAAATAGCAGTTCAGAGTCTAAGTGTACAAAACTGCCATCTTTAGGAGTGCATCATGATCTACCAATTTCAAATCCAATTCTCGCTGTTTGCTATCAATAGCCGTCCTCAAACCGTTACTATTCTCTCTAAAAATTATCTTTCTCCAGAAAAACTTAAATCCTCTTTAGCTTGTGACTATGAGATTCAACCCCACGAAGTTGAGATTCATTCAGTATTACAAACTGCGTCTCCCCAAAATCAATGAAATTTAAGTTATCGGTAGTTTAATTCCACCAAAAACTTCAGGGAAATAATCTTAATTTTTCTGAAAACGGATCACACCTTCCCGGCTCAAAAGTTCTGAATTTTATTTGGGTTAAATATTGTCCCTGTAGCTAAAATCTGTCTATATGGGTAAAGGGAAATGAGGAAAATTGTTCTGGATCGATTCCGGGGGGTGGATCGCATTTTTCTCCAAAATATTTAGAATCCATCAAGGTTCGGTGATCTCTGTTGTGGCCACTGTGAAAAATATTAAATTTTTCATAAATTTAGATCATTCTAGAGAGATACATTTATAATTACAGTATTAGACACTGTATTGTGTTTATTTTTGTTGAGAAAAACACAAAAAATAGGAGATAAATGTATGGGCTTTTTAGGAAAACTATTTGGGAAAAAAGAAGAGGAGAAAGCTGCCTCAACACCCAAAGTAGCCGTTTCAAAAGCAGCAACCGAAAAATCTATTGCACCCGAAAAAGTAGGGATTGATGGTAACTTTGATGAAAGTGGTTTAGCCAAACGTGTTGCTCAAGCATTAGATGATGCAAATATTTCAGATAATGTGGGTCTTTGGGTCGCGCAAAAAGGTAGCACTGTTGTCTTGAAATATAATGAAGACGCGAAGGAGGTTTTAGCAAAAGCAGAGCAAATTGCAAAAGGAGTAGAGGGTGCAACTGGAGTAGAAAAAGTGCCTAATAGCTAATGGATTGACTGAAAAATAAAGTGAGATAAATTGCATTAAAATACGTTGAGTGTGAGTATTAGGCTGACGAAAATTCTGAACTCACACTTAATTCAAAATCTTTGAAAACGACTGAATATGCTTGAAATAAACCTTAAATAAAATGCAGAAAAAAACTTATTATTTAGCATCTTCTATCTTCTTCATTGTAGGGTTCCTCTGGATGTTCATCAAGTTAATTGCTAATACTGAAAGATTTACAGTCATTATGATTGGTTGTTTTCTGGTTGGGCTAGTTTACTTTTTTTTGGGATCTCGACTCAAAAATTAAAATCTGAAGAAAACAGATCTCCACTTTGAAGTCTGTTTAAAGAAATGTGAGTTAATGTTATAATAGTAAGAGAATAATCTAGACTAAAAAATTTAGAATGATTATTCATGTCCCCTCTAAAGCAGGTCAACGAAAAAAATATTGGCGGCGCGTAATTGATTTTGTCGATCTCAATCAAACAACCGGATATGCTTTTCAAGGATATCGAGTAGAAGCAGATCAATTAATTGAATTAGAAATTGGTAATTTTTTACTCACCTACGATGAAATAGGTTCTATAAAACGCTGGTATCCTCATGTTTGCTTATATCAAGTTCGAGCTGATATTGAATCTCCTTTAGAAGAAAGATTTACTTGGCGTGGAAAAACCGCTAATCGAAATTGGAACCGCTCTTGGGCTTTGTCAGTGCGTGATCCTATTGCTGAAATTGTGAATGAAGACCGTTTATCCTATGAAGATTTGATTGATTGGGATAAAGTTTCAACAGATCGTTTAAAGGAAGAATTGAAGCGTAGAGGAGCTGTTTAATCTACGCTTTTGCATCCTTGAAGTTATTTAACAACAGTTAATCTAGGCTACAATAAAAACCTCTTGTGTCAATACAACGGGATTAAAAACAGCAAGTATCTGTTCGCCAAAACTAATTTGAGTCCCTTGCAATATAGGTTCGATGATTAGCTGTTCAAACGTTAGATTATCTGTTAAACCAATAAAATCAATCCCGATTTCAAAATCTTGAATTTGATCAGTATCTTCATTCATTTCTAAAATAAACACATCTATTCCTTGACCTCCCTGTAAAGTATCAAAACCCGTACCTCCTCTTAAGATATCATCATCAAGTCCCCCAAATAACTGATCATTTTCTGCACCGCCAATCAAGATATCACGACCTGCATCTCCGTGAATCAAATCATCACCAGTCCCTCCATAACTTGTGTCATTTCCCTCACCTCCCCAGATTACATCATTGCCAGATAAACCGCTTATTAAATCATCTTCTGCATATCCGATTAATTCATCTCCTTGATTGGTTCCAGCAAGATTATCTCTGTTATTTGTTCCTTGAAAACTTAAGTCTGTATTGAAGAAAACTCCCTGTTTTTGATCTTTAGTATTGAGATCAACAATCCCTCGATTAGCACGTTCATCTTCGGTTGTCATTCCTTGTCTGAGGGTATTGAGAGAAATTAAAGGATAAGTCAATTCAGATTTATTTTCAACGAAGGGATTATCAAGTTGGTCTAAATTTTTGGAACCACTAACAGATGGATTAGAGGGTAAATTAAACCCCTCACCAGCAAGTAATTGAGTAAAAAAACGATGAGCATAACCATGGGCTTTTGCTCCAAACCAGTCATTAAATCGATTAGAATCGGGTTGATTCCAAGCCTCCCCTTGATTAAGATAAAGATCGAGGGTATTTTCATTATCAAAATTCAGTACAGGTAGAGGATTTTCATATCCGAGATTACTCGTTGTATGAATGGCAATGACTCGCGTTGCGTCTCCTTTATCCAAGCGTTCTGGGATAGATTGAAAAGTTGCTAATGTTCTCTGATTAAAATTTGCATTTTCAAATCCTGGCCCGGCGGGATCTAAACCAATAATTGTTCCAATCTTCTGCTCATCCGGTGAATATTGTCCAGCAAATCCAGCAACTTGAGCGCCTAAACTATGACCAATTAATGTAATTGTTTCGGGTTGAATAATATCAAAACTAACATATCGATAAAGCATTTCTTGAACCGCTTTTCCAACAAATTCTGTCTTTTGAGCCTGTTGAGGATAGTTGAAAAAATCTGTAACTTTTTGACCCGCATCCCAACTAACTAAAATAACGTTAGCATCATCTTCTTGTTTAGAGATTTCCATCGCTATTTTCCGCATCCAATTATCTGATTCAACCTCATTAGGTATTCCAGGATTATCGCGGAAGCCATGAGTAATAACATAAGTAGGACGCCCGGAAGTCAAATCAGAATCTTCAAGTTCTTTGAGGGTTTTGTTGTCGTTTAAAATATAAAATTTAGCCCATTCACTCACCGGACGGTTGAGATTAGAAAACTCACTTTGCTCAGAATTTAAAGTCAAGTTAGCCATGAATATTTTCTTGGGTTAAGAAGTTCATATAGATCGATCATCATCATTATGAGCAACTTTTGCGTAAATCAGATTAGTTCTTTAGACAATTTTCCAAGTGTCACGCTGAAGGTTGGCGAAATCGGTGACTGTGAAAGATCACCCTTTATTTCATAGGGTCTTAAAAAGAACAGTATTATCGTTGAACTCAATCACAGAGAATGATTAGAGACAACTTAATAAGAGAAATAAACAATGAAATATAATCTCTAGACTTAAAATGTTTTGATTAATTATTGAGACAGTTTTCAAAGTGGAAAAATATTCCCTGATATGAGCCAATTTTAGCACTGGTCTATTAGGTTGAACGTTGACAAGCAACATACTAACCAAAAGCTTAACTATTGTGTGAGATCAGCTCTATCGTCTCCAGAAAGTTACCCCCCCATACTCGCCGAAACAAGAAAAACAGCAAGTTTTGAGGCGGTATTTTTAGCAAAATATCAACTCTTTCTGGTTAATATTTGCACCTACACACAGGTAATCGCCCCTAATGTTGCTTGCGGAGGTTCTTCAGTTAAACAGTCTACTGAAACGTTGAGACCTTCAAGTTGAGCTGTTCCAAAAATTGTAGCAAATGACATATCAGCCGCATCTCGTCCAGTACCAATTCGCACAAATCCTTTACGAGGAATTAAACGAGTTGCATCAAATAAATACCAACGAGAGCCTAAATAAGCTTCAAAAACTGCATGAAAATCCGGCGGTTCTAAACCATAAGCATAGCCACTGACAAAGCGAGCAGGAATATTTAAAGCACGACAAAATGCTATCCCTAAATGAGCAAAATCACGGCAAACACCAGAACGTTGAGTGACGATTTCATACGCGGAAGTATGAGCATCTGTACTTCCAGATAAGTAAGTAACGTTATCATAAATCCAATTACAAATTGCAGTCACTCTAGAATAGTCTGGCAAAAGATGACCGAATTCATTGTTTGCTAAATTGATCAATTGATCTGACTCACAGTATCGCGAAGGATAGACATAATTTAAGACTCTTAAAGGGAGTTTTTTGGGTGGAATTTCCGGAATTAGATTAGGGTTATCTTCTCCTAAACAAAGAGCCACAGTCGCTTGATAAAACACTTGCAATTTTCCGGGTGGAGCGGTTAGTCTTAAGATTCGGTTTTTCAAGGTTGGTGACACATATTCTTCGGAGTTTATTGCAGGTTCAATCTGAAGATGTTCTTCTAAAACCTGTTGGGAACCATTATTAACAGCACTAATATTAAAAATAAATGTGCTATCGCTTGTCAGATCGTATTTTAATTGACATCCCACTTGAAACTTCATACTTTTGATTTCCTTGAATTGATGTGATCTTAAAAAAAGCAATTGATTTGAACTTAATTTTAAAAGAATTGAATGTAGTTTTGTGATTAATATTTAACTATAGCATAATTATTGTTATTTTTAAACCCATCTTCATTCACCCTCTACTTCCATTAAGAGAGTTAGTCGGGTTGATCTTAAAATATTCTTCTCTCTCTACATCAGAAAATGAAATTTATTCGGATATAAAAAAGTTAAAAAATCAAGAGTTAAGAAGAAGATTAACTCCTGTCTTAACTCTTAATTATTATGCAATTACTCTCAATTTTTAGTAACGAAATGTTGCAGCAATTAAAGCATTATCCGGAAGTTTTTCAGGAACATCTGCATAAACTGCACCACCATTAAGGAAGGTATGAATCGTAGCAAAGTCTAATAGATCTTCATTTTCCGGTTGAACTTCTCGTTGCAATGCAATTTCATGGGTTTTAGGATTAAACTGACCCCATTGCTGCTCATCTATTGCCACAAACAGAGAGTCAATCCGTCGATCATAAGCTGCTTTTATAATTTCTTTGAGATCACGAGAAGCTTTGTTGGGGTTGTTTCCCATCAATTCTTGATACTCAGTCGCTGCTTTTTCTTGAGACTCTTGGAAATAAGAGCGAATAATCTTCCAAGCTTGTTCATGTAATTCTTTGGGACTCGTATTTTCTGGATTTCCAGCAATCCCTTCCTCTACAACATTCGGATAAACTGTAATCTCTTTATACATGGTCATCAAAAATTCTACCCCAGCTAAGATCATCGGAGCTTGTTCATCTTTGAGAATCTCATGTAAACCGCGATCAACTTTCTGTAAAAAACGGCGAATTTGATCTTTATTATCCGTTGTTCCTACACCTTGACCATGATACATTAAAGATTGACCCTCTGCCGTTGAAGGGTTTCCGGTGTGCATTTGAAGCTGTTCTTCTGGGTCATCATATTTCAGTGCTTCTTCTAAACTCAAAGGCATTTCTTGGAGAGAAACTTCACTGATTTGATAATGACTTCCCTGAAATAAACGGACTTGATTTTGACTTAAAGCTAATATATAAAATCGTCCATCATGTATTAACAAAGGCATTAGGGGTTTAAGATGAAAGCGATTACTAATGATCACATCTTCATTAAAATTCAGCGGAAGACGATAATAACGAAACTCATTTGGAGAAATAAATAAAGCTAATCCTTCATTTTGATTTCGCCAAAACTCACCCTGGTCAAGTTTGTGAGCTTGTTCTAAAAGTTGTTGAGCGTCAGTATCTCGCCAACCCGCCTGCACTAATTTTTCCTCAGCTAAACTCAGAACATTCTTAAAGCGAATCGGATCTTGGCGAATCTCTGGCCCCGCAGAATGTGTAGGCATAAAAATCGAAATACAATTTTTATCCCGATGTTCCATTAAGTCTTTAATTTCGCTTGTCGATAAAATACTCATACTTTACATCTCCAATTTACAATTATTTATTTGTGGAAATTTAACCTCTTTTAGGAGTTCCATCCTAAAGGAGTTTCAATCTCAGTTTGAGAAGCTTTCTCAGCACTTACTCCCGGTTTATTTACAATTTTTACTGTTGTTGCTTGTGGCCCGTTTTCACCTTGTTCTTCAACATATCGTACACCAGTACCGACTGTTAATCGCTCAAAGTCATTGTTTAGAACACTATTTTTATGGAAATAAATCTCACGATCTACGTCAATAGTTCGCAAGAAACCATATCCTTCTCCGGGAAACAGTTGAGTAACAATTGCAACCATTTGTTGTTGGGAAGGAGAGTTTCTATCCCATTCTCGTTGACGTTCCACTAATTCCACAAGTTGACGACGTGCTGCATCAAAAGCTTCTCGAATAACAGTTTCTAACGCTTCATATTGAATCCCTTCGTCGGGACTGCGATCTACTGCTAATTCGTGACCTGGAGGAACCGTAATATCTAGCCGTACACGATAGGGAGAACCCGTTTTGGGGTGGTCATGGGTTTTTTCAATCACCACTCGACAGCTATTCATGTAGTCACAGAATTGCTCAAGCTTGGCAATTTTTTCTCGAACTAAAGAATCAATTGCTTCAGTTTTTTCAAGATGATGATAAGTGATTTCTGTTGGAATTTTCATGCTTATTCTCCTAAATTTACGTTTTGTCTATTGTATTTTTCCCTGAATTCAATTAAATTCTATGGACAAAATTCAAGAAAGTTAGCGGCGACATATCCCTCAATCGGAGCAAAAACAGGAACCCAGCCATTTTCACCTCTATTTTTAATAGAAATGTCTTGTCCGGCTTCTAGACTTCCAATAATTTCTCCTCCGGGTTGCGAGCGGACATTTAACCGTGTATTTACATTGACTTCACGACAGCTACTGGTAGGAAAAGTGGAGCCTACTGTATCACAATAAGCTAGGTTTGCTGAGGTTACATACCCTTCTACGGGATATTGAACTTGAACCCAACCGTTCTCGCCTTCATCTTCGATATAAACCTTTTCCTCTTGCTCTAAGGTACTAATAATTTTACCTTGAGGTCGATCTCTGAGCGTTACTAATGAAGCGTTAACTTTACGGCAACCATTCACAGGTGGAGTCAAGAAAGCCTCTCCATCGGGAACTTCTGAAATACTATCAGCTCCGGTACAAGAACGAAGATTTTCTGCATTAACATAACCACTAGCAGGATTTTCTATCGGTACCCAACCGTTTCTTCCTTCGTTGGCAATATAGACATTTTCTCCTTCTTGTAATCGACCGATTTCATTTCCTCCGGGTTGATCTCTAATAATTAAATTAGAGATTTTTGCTTCCCGACAGTTACTTCCGGGAACTGTAGCAGTCTGAGCCTTTAAACTTTTCATAGGCATCATCAAAGTTGCTACTAATGCTCCTAGTGCAGTTGATCCCAGTGCTATATTAAAAGAGCTTAAGTCTAAGTGGTAAGTTTTCATTAGTTAACCTTTTTTTCTTATAATATTCATTTCTATACTTATATTATGATTGTTTTGTTCCACAAATTCATCTATCTGAAGTTGGAAAATTGTCTACTGTATTTTTGATGATCTAGATTTGTGGATAAAAAAAATCCCCTAATAATAGGGGAAATTTTAACAGAATAAACTCGATATTCTTAGGCTGTTACACCTAATGCTCCAGCTCCAGCAGAAGCTAAGGCTGAAATTAACGCAGTCAAAAATAACCACCAAGCAGCTGCGGCTGCGGCTTTTTGAGTTTCTTCAACTTGTTTCTGAGTTTGATGTTTAACTTGTTCGAGTCGTAATTCAGCTTCTTTTTGAAAACGCTCTGCTTTTTGTAAAACTCGGTTACGAGTCAGTTCAACCTGATCAATAATCCGATTAGCATCCGCTTCAGAAATATCTTTGCGAGAACTCATCAATGCAACTAAAGTATTTCGGTCAAACTGAGACAAACGCTCTCGTAAAGCATCAAAACCTGCTTGAGGATCATCAAACAATGTGCGGAAATCATCACGCACTCCTTCATAGTTCAGTTCGGGTCGTTCTAAGCTATTAAGATAAGCTCGAATTTTGCCAAAGATACGATCAAGCACCAATTGAACTTGAGTGTTAATTGTGTGTAACTGCTCTAGGAAGCGATCGCGCACGCTTAAAATATTATCAACAATTCGATTCGCTTCTTGTTCAGAAATATCATCTCGCTGAGATAATAGTGCCACCAATGTTGAACGGTCAAATTGGGATAAGCGATCGCCTACACTTTCCATTCCTAAACGCGGATCATCAAGTAATAATTTGAGATCCCGTTTAATACCGTCAGGATTAAGTTCTGCCTTATCCGTAGATCGTAAATAATCTGTCACCGCACCTTGAAAATCTTGCGCTTTTTGCTGAGTGCGACGAGCCAGACGACGGGGTGATTTAGCAATTGTTTTCAGTGTGTTTTGTACTTCGTCAATCACTTGATTAACTTGTTGTTCACTCAAATCATCTCGTTGTGCTAATAACTGTACTAAAGTATCGCGATCCATCTCCGCTAAACGTCTCTTAATAGATCGACTTCCGACGGCTGGATCTTCAAGCAATTGAGTCAAATCTCGTTGAATTCCATCGGGATTTAATTCAGGTTTACCTGTGCGATAAAGGTAGTCTGAAATCGCCGATTTTGCTTGTTCATACTGTTGTTGAGCTTGAGCGCTAAGTTGCTGCGGCTTATAGCGTATGCGAGTCCAATTTCGTTCAACTCGATCTAAAACTTTATCAACTTGTTCTTGACTCAAATCATTACGTTGACCCAGTAATTGTACTAAAGTATCCCGATCAAATTGAGAAACTCGCGCTCTTAAAGCCGACATTCCAGCCTGGGGATCATCTAGTAATAGCTTGAGTTCTTGTTCAATCGCTTGAGGATTGAGTTCAGATCGACCTGTATCTCGCAGATGAGACTGAAGTTTGAGCCATTGTTTTTCGGCTTTAGCTTGAGCAGCTGCATCGATTTCATGAGCTTCTTTAAGAACCTGATCACGAGCAATTTCTAACTCGGTTGTAATCGCTGCAACTTCTACAGGTGTTAACTCAGGACGGTGTAACAAAATCCGTTCAAATGTTAAGCGATCTAATTGATTTAAACGGTTACTAAGATGCTCATAATCGGTATCTGGATCTTTAAGAATGGGTCGGAAATTGAGATTAATTTTCTCCGGAGTTAATTCTTCTTTGGGTGTTGAGAGTAAGTATCGTTCAACTTCCGTCAATAATTCGATAGCTTCTTCCCGTTCTTTTGCAGCTACAGCAGTATTTAGAACCTCTAAACGAATTCCATTTAGTGTATGAGAAATATGCTCAATTTCATGCTGGCTTAGAAGTCCTTTCTGTTGCAGCCAGTCTGCAAAGTCCGTGCGATTAATTTGTTCTAATTGTTCGACGACTTGGCCCGCATCGGCTTCTGTATCATAAAGCAAGTCGCGAAACTCTTGATGTAAATTGGTGGATTTTAGTTGCCACAGATGAGCGTTATGAAGATAATTTTCAATATCTGCTCGTAAGGGGTTGTAAGTTGGGCGACTGCCACTCAATTGAGCCTGAACCTTGCCCTGTTGGTCACCCAAATATTCTTTGAGTTGTTGCAGTTGTCCCATGATTTTTTCGGCATCGAGATCGGATAAATCTGTCCGTCCCATGACTAAACCCGTCAGACTATTAAATCCCATTGTTAACCCCTGAGATAGAGGACTGGTATTTTGAGCGTGGCGGCGTTTCCGCATTTCTTCAATGACGGAATCTAACTTATCCGAAAAATCTTCGCCTAGTAATGATTTTCGAGGCGCGGATTTGAGATAATCAACAAA
>CAZNCM010000010.1:10733-17844 GCA_964571155.1 uncultured Lyngbya sp.
TTATTTTGAGTGGGTAACTGAGAAGATGTTTTATGCCAAGCCGTTTCTAATTGTCGAGCAATACGATCAACTTCTTGCTCAGATAAATCGGTACGACTACTAACGAGATCAACGAATGTTTGACGGTTTACATTCGGTAAATCGCCGCTTGCTAACGCTTGTTGGAGTTGCGGATCACGCAGAATATCTTCAAAGTCAGAACGAATATTTTTTAGGTCAAGTTGGGGAGGACGTAACGCATCAAAATAATCTTCTACTTTTTCGCGTAAGTAAACCGGATCAAGTCCATCTGTTAATTCTCGACGAAAAGCAGCAGCCGTGGCTTCAGCGGTAGCGACAACTTGTTGAGATGCCGCTTTAGATCCAAACGCGGCAACAGCTGTTCCAAATAAGGCTTGAAATCCAGAAGTTGCACTATTAACAACTGATCCAATTAAGGTTCCTGCGGTGGTTGAACTCACCCAAACTAAGAGCGAAAAATAGGCTCCCCAGATCACTAATCCGACTATCGCTCCGGAGGAAGCAGAGACAAATAGACTCAGTTTAACGGCAAATAAACAGGCAAAAAATAGCGAAATTGTGACGCTAATTAGAGTCCCTAAACCTAATGCCAAACCAATTTTTTTAATCGTTTTTCCCGGTGATTTAGAATGGGAATTAGAATGGTCGTGATCATGATGGTGATTTGAGGATGATGATCTAGCTAGTACCGAAATACCTGTTGCAACTCCCAAATTAGTCAGTAACATCTGGAAGGCAAATGCTAAGACAATCCCCGTGATCAGAGCGGTGAAAAATTGGGGTCCACTAAAGACCGCTGCTGCATCTTCTACAGCTTCAGGTTGAGGTTCGACGATAACTTGAGCTAGCCAACTCAGATGAGACATTAGCTTAAGTGTAGTAAGTTCTCCTAGATTCATTTTGTTTTTCTAAGTGAATGAGTAGGTGTAAAAGTAATGGGTACAAGATTGCTTCTCTGAATATATTTAGCAAATCTTATCAAGATGAAAATAGTATCTCGGATTACCAGGCAAAGATCGTCTGTCTGGAGTGGGAAATTTGCGGATTTGTCTGTTTTTATCTCTCTATCTTCTGGAGTAGAAGAAAGACTAAATATCTAGATGCTTAGTCGTTCAAGAACGAATGCTTTATTTACTTTTTATAACAGCTTTTATTGTCTTTCTATACATTATTCATATAAGGGTGCTATAGTAGGAATTGGAGATAAACTAAAAAGTGGCTTGTGTTCTCACCAATTGCTACTATTTTTTCCCTTATCTAGCCACGGCTTTTAGGTCGGAACTTGAGCTAAAATACATGGGCATCTATATAATAGCCCCCTAAACTTCAAACTACAACTTTTTGTTTGGAAGCTGAATATATGTTTTTCTCTAATTTACTGCTTCTCTGTGAAGACTTCATCTATCCACAGATAGAGATCAAACTAAAAGATTTTCTCGAATCGCACTTTCACCCAAGCAAATAGAGAAGTCAGTAAGATCACCACGGGAATCACTTCTAGTCGGCCCATCCACATGAACATCATTAAAACCAATTTTCCCGCCCAATGAAGCAAGGGATCGGTAATTCCAGTTGATAAACCGACTCCTCCCAAGGCAGAAGTGACTTCAAAAATGACATCACTGAGAGTATAAATAGGTTTAGCAAAATGAACTAAAATAATTGTTCCTAGCACAATCAAACTCATCCAAAATACAGCTAAAACGGCAGCACCTTGAACACGATTATTAGCTTCTTCTTCGGTTAATTTTTGACCGTCGATTTTATAGTCGAATGAACCATCCGGTTGATTGAGAATGCGTTTAATTCGCCAAACAATTCCTTTTGCGAGTGAAACAACCCGGCTCAGTTTTAGTCCTCCTGCGGTAGAACCTGCGGCGGCACCTGTAAATAATCCTATACTCAGGATTAATTTTGCGGCAGCACTCCAGTCTTGAATTTTTACGGTATTAAAACCACAAGTTCCCAAAGCAGAAACCCATTGAAATATTGTATCTAATATTAAAATTCTTCCTTCAAATTGTCTATTTTCCCAAGCTAAAACGAGTATTCCAAAAAACAAGATTAACCAGAATAAGCGATGTTGGGAGTCACTCCAAAGCACTGAAATCCGCCGTTCTTTGATCAGCTTTGAATGAATATAAAAACTAATAGCTCCCGCCGTCATAATCATAATCGTGGCAATTTGAATAATTGGATCATAACTACCAATACTGTTATCTTTGATCGAAAAACCTCCTGTAGAAATGCCTGTCATCCCATGATTAATCGCATCCCACCAAGGCATTCCAGCAACTCGCAATAAAATAATACTAATAATAGTATAAAGTAAATAGATTTTCCAAATCCATCGTACGGTATCCGTTACTGAGTCAGCTAGATTTGTGTTGCGTCCTTCGGCTGAATAAAGTTTATAATTACTTAGACTAGGTTCGAGTATCGAGAGAATCAATACAATTACTCCTACACCCCCAATCCACTCCATAAAAGAACGCCACCATTGCAAACTATAAGGGAGTTTACTGGGAAAAACAGCCATCGATAAGCCTGTACTGGTAAAGCCTGAAAACGCCTCAAAAAAAGCATTCCAAGGATTATTAAATCCTAAAACTGTTAATGGAATATCAGGAGAAGATTGAGAAACGGTTAATAAAAAAGGAATTGCTCCGATTATTGGAATCAATCCCCAACTTAAAGCCACAGTCAGCATTGCTTCTCGCAGATGAGTTTCTGCTTTTTTCCGAAATAAACGATATAATAGTTGACCAATTGCAAATGAAATAATAACAGTTACAAGAAAAGGTAAAATGCAATAAAATTCTTTAAATATTAGGCAGATCGGTAAAGATAAAAGTGCCATTCCTCCAGGAATATGAAGCAATAAACCTGTATTACGAATAACAGTTTGCGTTTCGGCTTTGATCATTCCTTTTGAATATTTAACTAACGTCTTCGTCTAAAATTTTTGATAGACTATAAATTATCAGTAATGAAATCAATCTAATAATTAAATAGATGAATCCGACGGTGAGACAAACAAATATACAATATTTATCTATCTATCTTAAACTTTATTCTGTAACTTAACCGTCCACAGAAAACGAGTTAGTACCGTCGGAAATCTAATTTAAACCGGGCTTAAATTAAATTTGAATATTATTCGAGGTTGGCTTCGGGATATTTCTCTACAAAGTAGTTCGTTAACAGAGTATTAACGAAAGACAAAATTACTGGCCCTAAAAGAAAAGACAGAATCCCCGTCACTTGAAAACCAGGAACCGCAATGGAAGACAACCAAAAGCACAGTCCGTTTACAATCAATGAAAAGCCTCCCAAGGTGACAATATTGACAGGTAGGGATAGAACTTGTACAACCGGTTTAACGGCTCCGTTAACAATTCCGATAGAAGCCGCAGCGATTAATGCAGCCGGAAAAGTTGCTAAATTTACACCCGGAAAGATAATATCAACAACCAGCAAACTTAAAGCTGTTGCGAGTAGAGGCAAAAGTGTTTTCAAAATCATCATAATTATTTTGATCTCCCTTTCAAATTGTTCAAAATACTTCAATCTTTATGACTCTTAACTTAGAATAGATTAAACTCGTTCCAAATGACTTCCTCACTTCGATAGATTTTTAGACTTAATCTTTTTTAAGATGAAGAAAGGAGAGTCTCAAACAATATAGCTAAAGATAGAGGTAGAAATCCGTTTAATTAGAGATAATCTAAAGTAGTGAAAACATTAAAGTATAGGATTTTAAGAAAAAATGAGACTTTTAAGAATTCTTTTGGGTATTTTAGTTCCTCCCTTGGGCGTTTTCCTCACCGCTGGAGCGAGTTCGGCTCTGATCATTAATATTTTACTCACCCTTCTGGGTTGGCTTCCGGGTTCGATCCATGCAGTTTGGGTGATCACAAAACACGCTGAAAGAGCAGATGAAAGAGCATACTAATCTTAGATTAGAGTGAGTTTAATAAAGTTTTTAAAACCCGGTTCTTTGAGAAAAACCGGGTTGTTATTTTTATCAATTAGTTAGACGGATTTATTTTTTCCCTCTAAAACTTTAGGATTTTCTCCTTCTAAAGATTTAGAACTCTCGTCAGAGTTACGGTTAAAGGACTCAGATAGAGAGTCCCATAACTCTTGGAGACGGAGTTTAACTTGCCGTTCTTTTTTGGCGATCGCACTTCCAGTTTCACCGAGTTTTTGCTCAAAGTTAGTGCGGGTTTCTGCGACTTTATCATTAACAATATCTGGATCTTCTTGGGCTTTTTCATACCAAGTTTTAGCTTCATCCAAATAGTCTTTAACTTGCTCGTATTGTTCTCCATAACGAGCTGATAAATTTGCTTGAACAATCGCGAGTTGAGCTTGAAGTTGAGCATATCGTTTTTTCATTAAAGCCACTTCTTCACTATTTTGAACGGTTTCAACAGCCGAATTAATAGAGGTTTTAACTTGCTCTGATTTATCTTGACTAGACTCGGCAAGATCGCTTAAGGTACTGTCAATTTCTGCTTGTAATTTATCTTCTTCGCTATCAATCTTTTGTTGAAGCTGTTTAACTTCAACTTGTGTTTTAGAAATAGCTTGGCGTCGGGTACGACTAATCGCTTCAATCGCCCCCTCAATCGAAGCTGTTACTTCTTCTTTGAGTTCTCCGCCTTTATCACCTAAACTTTCAACCACCGCAGAAATAGCATCTTTAACAACAGAACGAATTTCACTCGAACCTGCTTTGACTTCTGATATACTTTGAAAAATGGCGTCTTGGACAATTTCTCTGATTTTTTCGGAGCGAACTTGGCCTTCAGTTTTCGCTTTCTGTAAATTGGTTGTAATTTTCTGTTTAACGTTTTCAGATTCAGACATAGTTAATCATTCCCCAAATCAAACTCAATCCAAGGTCTATTTCTATTTTGACGAAATCTAAGTCAAGCTCGGTCATCCTAAAGATAGAACAATCGCTTACTTCTTCAAATTTATGTCTTTAGAGAGAGGACTGAGCAGCGAAAATGGCTTGATTCCATCGCTTCATGGGTTCAGCCTGAATACTTGAAAATCAATTTTTATTTTTCAGTGCGGTCACGCGCTTGTTTGATCAATTCTACAACTTCTGAATGTCCCTCGGAGGAAGCCCAAATTAAAGCAGTCCAAGTATTATTATCTTTCAACGTTAAGTCCGCATTATGATCCAGTAAAATCTGTACAATGTCTCGATAGCCTTTCGCCGCCGCCGTCATTAAAGCCGTCACTCCAAAGTCACTGGTGGCGTTAACATTAGCCCCCGCCTCAAGTAGCTGTTGAGTCACTTTTTTATGTCCGGCGGCGGTCGCTTCCATCAAAGCTGTCCAACCATCGGGATCACAACCATTAACCTCTGCGCCTGAATCAAGCAATACAGCGATGATATCGGTTTTTCCAATTCCCGCTGCGGTAATCAGGGGGGTTGTCCCTTCCTCATCCGGGACGTTAACCTCTGAATTCGCTTTTAATTGGGCTTGAACTTCAGCTAAATTACCTGTTTTTATCGCTTTAACTAACTCCGTCATGTTTATTTCTCCGATTTTTTGCCATACTTTTCTTCTTTTTATAGACCACAATTGAACTGACCTCAGACGATCTTTGGTCAACAAAAGTTAGGTGAAAATTACCAGAATAAAGTTAAGCCGGAATCGAGAATTGCAGTTGATAAATCATGGCAACTGCTGCGGCTAAACCTCCAATAATCATTAATAAAGCTGGCATTAACTTACGAGTTTTAATCAGACGAACAATAAACACAACGACTAATAAAATAGAAATAGCCGTTGCTAATATCAATCCCCACGGGATACCCTGCCACTGCAAGACTCCGCCTGCGATCAGCAAAAACCCACAAATTCCGCCAGAAATCAAGGAAATTTTACTATTTCCTTTGGTATATCCCAAAACCCCGCCCACTAGAGCTAATAACCCATAGGCGATCGCTGCTACAATGCCAATATTCATCTGCTACTGTCTCTGACTGGTCATCTCGAACTTCAGTTATACAACCGATGTTGTATAACACTCTGTATTGTTCCAGAATTTATCAAATCTTGACACAAAACTGACACAAAACTTATCAAAATTGTAAATTCAGTTGAGAAGCTCCGCTATCCGATGCACGATCCGATACAATACAGTAGCATCCACTTCTCCATGACTTAAACAGCTTTTTTCTGTTGAATTTTTAAATTAATCGAATGTCTTCTCTCAATCCTCAACTCATTGCTCAGGTGCGTTTTCTACAACGTCAGGCAGCTTCTTTGCTTCTCTATCAATCGCTGCTAACTGAAGCATTAGGACAAGCATTTATGAACTTACTTGTTGCTTTAGAACAGGAAAATAACGCTTTAGATTGTCTACAAGCTTATGGAATTTTCTTCCAAGAACAAGCAGCCCATCAACACTGTTGGCAAGACTATTTAATTGCTCAAATTCTCCGGGCGGATAACCCTTTCACTCAACAAGCCCAACAAACAGATTTCAAGAATTTGCCTTCGTCTCTAATCGCCGCCGCAAAGTCAGATTTACGCTGTTTACAAAGTCTCTATCAATGTAGTGGTGAACAACTGAGTGAATGGATACAACAGTTGATTCCGTTATCTGTTGCCCCGGTAGTATGGCAACCCGAACCAGATCGCGTTGAAAAAATAGAAGAATTGCCTCTCAAATCTCAATTCGCTAAGTTGGAAGATTGGGCGGATATAATAGCAGAATTAGCGGCTCACTATCGACAGTTTGGCATCGGTTTATTTGCCAATTCCCAAGCATTTCGTTGGCAGAATCGAGAATTGATCAGTATTTCTCATCCTGATCCGGTTCATCTGAGTAAATTAATTGGTTATGACTCTCAACGGAAACTTTTATTACAAAATACTGAGTTTTTATTAGCGGGATATTCAGCCCAAAATGTGTTATTATATGGGAGTCGAGGTTCGGGAAAGTCGTCTTTAATTAAGGCATTATTACATCAATATGGCGATCGCGGTTTACGTTTAATAGAAGTGGCAAAGTCCGATCTTCAAGATTTACCGCTCGTGATCGAACAGTTGCGGGGAAG
>CAZNCM010000010.1:17854-21347 GCA_964571155.1 uncultured Lyngbya sp.
CTTTGAGGAAGATGATGATACATTTAAAGCCTTGAAAGTCGTACTCGAAGGTAATATTACCGCTCGTCCTCAAAATGTGGTGGTTTATGCTACCTCCAATCGTCGTCATTTAGTGCGAGAATATTTTGCAGACCGCCCCCAACCCCGAGAGGTGGATGAAGTTCAAGCTTGGGATACCGTCCAAGAAAAGCTGTCTTTTAGCGATCGCTTTGGTTTGACCTTAACCTTTGAACCGCCCGATCAACAAACTTACCTGAAAATGGTTGATCATCTGGCGGCTTTAGCGGGTATTCATCTCAACCCAGAGGAATTAGAATTTCGCGCCCTCCAATGGGCCACTCGTCACAATGGCCGTTCTGGACGCAGTGCCCGTCAGTTTGTAGACTTCCTCAGTGCTGAACTCGCCGTATTTTCAGTCACCCGTCATCCTCGGGATCATTGATAAATGATCTCGACCCGGGTTTCTCTGGCTTCCCTGATACCCGTTTCTTAACTCTATTGGAAAAAATCGCCATCCTTGCTGATCATCTATTATTGTGAGGAAATACTCTAAGCTAAAAAATAGTAGCAAGTAGGGATAAATTTATGTCTTCTAGCATGACCAATACTATCGAACTCACTCCTGCTGAAGCTTTTGCTGCGATCGCATTAACCGCCGTTGCTGCTGATGGTATTATTACCGATAGTGAATCGCAAATTATCAAAAGTACCTTAGCCCGGATGGATTTATTTGGTGAGTACACCGCAGAAAATAAAACTCAAATGATCCAGCGATTGTTGGAACAAATTGAAAAGCACGGCTATGAGCCTTTAATGCAGTCTGCGATCACCAAATTACCTGCAAATCTCAAAGATACAGCGTTTGCGGTGGCGACTGATATTATTCTCTCCGATGGAGATCTTGCTGATGAAGAAGAAGAGTTGTTAAATGCTCTTTACAATGCTTTAGGGATCTCAGAAGACATGGCAACAAAGATTATTGATGTCATGTTGATCAAGAATAAGGGGTAATTTAGCTCAATTTTGGTGTCAAAAATTAACTTCTTTGTCCCTGGATAAACCAGGGCTTTATTCAAATAATTTAGCCAAAAGTATTATTGACCACTTTCACCTTCTTCAGTTCTTAAATTCCGGTAATATTCTCCTAGTGATCAAGTTTTGATCAATCTATTGTTAGATTTTCCTCTAAACTTTTGCCTTCTCTAATGTGTGATTTTAAAAGGTTATGGCTTACATCCGAACAGTTCGCTTTCAAGATACGGATGCTGCTGGAGTGGTGTACTTTGCCAATATTTTAACGATTTGTCACGAAGCTTATGAAGCTTCCTTAGCAGCAGCTAAAATTAATCTCAAAACATTTTTTTGTAACCCCGACTTTGCGATTCCCATTGTTCATACGAGTGTTGATTTCTTGCAACCGCTTTTTTGTGGCGATCGCCTCGTGATTCACTTAATGCCTCAACAGATCACAGAAAATACATTTGAAATTAACTACAATATACTTCTACATGATTCCGAAAAATGGGTGGCTAAAGCCATTACCAAGCACGTTTGTATTAATCCCAATAGCCGAATCAGACAGCAACTTCCCGATGAAATTTTGCATTGGTTAAATGTAGAAACGATTGAACGCATCTTGAATAGTGTTGATGCAGTTGTTGTGTGGAATAATGGCAAAGCTTACTTTTTTAAAGACGATGAATATCTCAGTTATGATCTCAATTGGAACTGTATTGATTACGGTTATCCTCAAAAAATAAGTCTGGGAAGATGGGCAAGTTTTCCCTCCCGTTTTACTCAAGGAATTGATGCCGGGTTAGTGTGGCATAATGGCAAAGCTTACTTTTTTAAAGGAGATGAATATATTTGCTATGATTTGTATAAAGATCAGGTAGAAGCAGGTTATCCTCAAAAACTTAATAGTGGACTTTGGGTGGGATGGCCAAATCATTTTTATAGTGGTATTGATACAGCCGCATTGTGGAAAAATGGCAAAGCTTATTTTTTCAAAGGAGATGAATATATTTGCTATGATTTGTATCGAGAAGTCACTGAATTAGGTTATCCTAAAAAAATAGCAGATACTCATTGGCAGGGATGGCCAAAACAATTTACTCGTCGTATTGATGCCGCAGCCGTCTGGAAAAATGGTAAAGCTTATTTCTTTCGAGATGATGAATATATTTGTTATGATGTCAATCAAAATTGCACCGATCCAGGTTATCCTAAAAAAATTAAGGACAACTGGTTAAGTTTTTGGTGTCAACTTTTATAGAAATATTGAACGTTTAAGTTTAGATAAATCTAGATCCATGTCAAGTCGCAGCTATGCTATTTTAGGAACAGGAGCAATTGGAGGGTTTTACGGTGCAAAACTACAACAACAAGGAATAGATGTACATTTCCTACTACATAGTGATTATGAACAGGTTTGTCGTCAGGGTTTATTGATAGAATCTCCGACTGGAAATTTTACTCTCTTTCCCGTTCAAGCTTATCGCGATCCTCAAAAAATGCCAGCTTGTGACGTTGTGATCATCGCTTTAAAAACAACCCAAAATCATATTTTACCTCAACTTTTACCCCCAGTTCTCAAAAAAGACGGTGTAGTAATCATCTTACAAAATGGATTAGGAATAGAACCCCAAGTTGCTCAAATTGTCAACTCTAAACAAATCATTGGAGGAATGTGTTTTATCTGTTCTAATAAAGTTGGAAAAGGTCATATTCGTCACTTAGATTATGGGAAGATTACTCTAGGAGAATATCAAGAAAATTATCAACCTGGGGGAATTACGCCTCGAATACAAAAAATTGCAGAAGACTTTAATCATGCCGGAATCCCTACAGAATTAAGTGAAAATTTACTTCTTGCTCGTTGGAAAAAGTTAGTTTGGAATATTCCCTATAATGGACTTTCTGTAGTTCTCAATGCGAAAACCAATGAATTGATGAACTCTCCAGATAGTCGGATTTTAGTTGAAGAAATCATGCGAGAAGTTGTTAGGGGTGCAAAAGAATATCATTGTATTATTCCTGAAGAATTTATCCAGAAAATGCTGAACCATACGGAGAAAATGACACCTTATCTTACCAGTATGAAACTCGATTATGATAGCAAACGTCCTTTAGAAATTGAAGCAATTATCGGAAATCCTTTGCGAATGGCGATCAAAAAAGGGATTAATTTACCTCATATTTCTATAGTATACCGGCAACTCAAATTTCTTGATTTTCAAAATTGTGGTTCTCACTCATCAATTCATCAAATTAGCGAGAAGGAGTTGAACGATTGAGAAACTTTTCAGCAAGTTCTTCTAACTGTTTTAAGTTAAGTTTTCCTTGAACATTCCGAGGTAAAGACTCTACAGCGACCCAATATTTAGGCTGTTTAAACTTACTGAGTTTGTCTTGCAACGCGGTTTGCAAACTGGAGATAGAAACATCGGGAAAAGTCGGAACATAAACCGCAGTAATCACCTGTCCCCAATGA
>CAZNCM010000010.1:21357-30306 GCA_964571155.1 uncultured Lyngbya sp.
CACATAAACCAATGACTCCTACATCCGCCACCAAACCCGTTGAACGAATCGCCCCTTCTACTTCCGCCGGATAAACATTTTCACCCCCAGTAATAATTTTATAGCTATTTCGCCCAACAATTGTTAAATATCCCTGTTCATCAAGATAACCCAAATCATCTGACTTGAGTGTTTGCATTTGACATTTGGGATTGTAGGCTTGACCATAATATCCTAATGTTAGAGAATCTGCTTCTATCGAGAGAATTCCCAGTTGATTGACAGCTAATTCTTGATTGTTTTCACTATAAACTTTAATTTTAGCATGAGGTAAAACTTGACCGTAGCTGTTATTTCCTGCTAAAAAATCCTCTGGTTTTAGGGTAGCAACTTGAGCGGCTGTTTCCGTCATTCCGTAGGTAGGAGCCAGTCGAATTTGATGAATTCTCGCCTGTTGTAATAATTCTAACCAAGCAGGCGCTCCCCCTAACAAAACGGTTTTAAACTGCGACAACCAAAAAGGAGTTTGAGAGCGATTGAGAAGACGTTGGAGTTGAGTTGGAACAAGAGAAATAAAAAATTCAGAAGGATTAAACTGAATTAATTCTCCAGTTTCTACCGCTTTAAACGGAAAAATTGCTAACCGTCCTCCTGTCGTAAAAGAACGCATAAATTGCATTAATCCACTGACATGATATAACGGTAATGTACAGAACGAATTGACTTGTTTTAAGTTAAAATATTGTTGAAATCCTTGTACCGAAGCGATTAATGTTTCCCAACTATGAATCACAAACCGCAGATTTCCCGATGAACCCCCTGTCGGAATCATAATTGAGTTGGCAGGCGTCGGAAGCAAAGAATTTGTATGAATATATGATAGATAGGATTCTGCTAGATTTCCAAAAATAAGATCAGGATGTACCCTTTGAAAAACTTGTTTCCACTCCGCTTTGACCCAATTTGGATTACATAAAAACACTGGACATTTAGCGACAACTGCGGCTAAAAAACTCGCTAAAAAAGCAGTTGGTTCAGGTTCAGCAAGGATAATTTTGGGATAAACTCCCTGAGTATGAATGAATTGAGTCAGTTCTTGAAAGCGATGTTGATAAATTTCATCAAACTCAGATCTATTATATCCGATTAACCAATCATCGGTTCTCAAATTGATATAATTTTTAACATCAGTTGATGAAGAACTGATTTTAACTTGAAAAGATACCACGCTAATTTTTGGCTTTAATATTCCTGTCTATAACTTTATCAGAAAGTTGAACTGAATTCACCCAATCAACTTTAATCATTGTCTTGAAACCAATGTCCAATTCCAAAACCAACCGCCCGTTGAGGATGAGAGAGTTCAACCGCTAACCTCAAAGCCGCTTGTCTTCCGACTGAGGTTTCAAAGACTGATGAAAATACCGCATCAATTTGATTTTCAAGACACAACTTTCGCAGTTTTCGGGGAGAACCGACAATACAAGGTTTAATCACAAAAATTCCTCGCCAACCCCGTTGATAACAGTTTTGTATTTGTGGGAGAGTTGCGACAGATTCATCCAACGCGATAGAAGTCAAATACTGCTGACTCAACGCCAACATTTCCGCAAACTGTTCAACAGATAAGGGTTGTTCTAGATATTCAATTTTAATAAAATTAGATTGCAGTTCGTCACAAACCGATAACCATTTGTTCGCCTCCTCCCAACTCAGTCCCCCGTTTGCATCCAACCGTAAATTAACAACTTCTAGCTTTTCTGTTTCCGAGTTAATCGTCTCTAATATCAGTTCAGTTAACTGTTTAAAAAGTAGCAGTTCGTCAGAAATTGGATGAACCGCAATTTTCCATTTAAACGTTCTAAATCCTTGCTGAAAAAGGGTTTGAAAAACGGGTAACGCCGCCTTCCCAGAAGGTAACAATCCACTGAATTTAAGGTGTTGTTCTAAATTTTCAAGATTCCGTAAAGCGTTCATATCTTCCCAAGCCGACTCAAACCCAAACTGACAAGTCGGAAGTTCGTCAGGAATAGCAAAAATCAATTCAGAGGTTAACTTTTTAGGAAGTTGCTGACAAAACTCTAACGCCTGTTGTAAAGTTTCCGAACCAAACCAACTCAAAGGTGCTATTTCACCCCAACCGTTTTTTCCCCATTCGTCGGTAAGTTGAATCAGAATTCCCTCTCGTTTCTCCCAAATTCCGTGATGGGTTTTCAACGGTTGTTTTAACGGATGACAATAGGGAGAAAATTTAAACCGATAAACCATTCCATTCTATTGACAAAACTCTTGCACCACTTTAACCCAACTTTGGGGGTTTTCCACATGAATATTATGGCCGCAACCGGAAACAATTTCAAGCCTTGCAGTCGAACACAAATTAGCCATTTCTTGATTGATTTTGATAAACTTTTCGTCCAACTCCCCCACCAACAATAAAAGCGGAATTTGAGACGTTGATAGTTTATCCCAAAGCGAAGGTTGATTTCCCGTTCCCATCCATCGCAAAGATTTTGCCAACTCAATTGGATCGTTTTGCAGACGTCGTGCTAAAATGGTACTAAAGTCAGGATGAGTTTTAAACGTTTTAAATAAAGGTTGGTCGTACCAATTTTTTAAAAAATATTCTAAGTCAATTTTTTCTAATTTTTCGGCGAGTTTTAAGTCCGATAGATAACGTTGATTTCGCTCTTTTTCCGTTTTTAATCCCGGAGACGCAGATTCTAAAATAACTTTTTGAAAATATTGGGGATAGTGTAAAGCCAGATAAAGAGCTAACCGTCCTCCCATCGAATAACCGACGAGAAAACACCGTTTAATATTCAATTCTTCTAACCAATCAATTAAGCCTTTCGCCGTATTAACAAAGCTATAAAACTCATCTCCACCGTTAACTTGAGTGTTACCATGTCCGGGTAAATCAACGACCAAACAATCGAATTTTGCTGATAAAAGGGAAATGACCGCGTTAAAATCGTTGCCATTTCCCATAAATCCATGTAAAACTAAGAGAATTGGTAAGCTGGCGTTTCTTGTGCGAAAATAGTGAAATTCGTAATTTTTTGACATTTATACTTATTTTTTATGAAGCTGAAACTTCACAAAAATTAATCATAAATCCAGTGCAAAAAAGGAACAGCCGCCGCACAAAATGCCATAAAAACAAATAAACCGCCTAACATCCCAAATAGGAAAAATTCTTCACCTCGTTCTTTTGCTAATTTAACGATTAGATAGCTATAACCATAGCAAACGAGAAAGAAAATAACCGTGAAAGCTGTGAAGTAATATTCCATAGGTTAGATCACCACAAACTTGTCTGAAAGCGTTTTCAATTCAGCTTGAATTTTGTCAACTGACTGGAGACGTTTCATTTCCTATTGTAACGAAATTCCACAAAAAATGATGCTACAAAAGGTGAAAAATGTTAAACTATTATAATTTCTTTATAAAAGTTTGTATCACACCTTTATCTATCGAATAACCGGAGATTTAGGAGAAATGCCTGTTCTCCTTTATTTAAGGTTTCTATTAAGCAGAACCACTTCCGAGAATATATAAACTCAATAATGTGCCGCTATTCCACAAACAATGCAACAACATAGATGATAACAAATTTCGCGATCGCGTATAGACAAACCCCAAAACAACTCCTAAAGTCATTAACGGAATGATTTCAGAAACATTCATGTGGGCGACAGCAAAAAATAAACTACTCAATAGAATTGCACTTCCAAGCGACATATATCGAGTCAGAGACGGGAGTAAAAACCCGCGAAACATAATCTCCTCAAACACAGGTGCCGCAATAGAAGCCGTTACAAAAAAGATCACCAAAGCAACCGGATCTCGATTTTCCAAAGCAATCGGTAAAAGCGGATTACTTCCCCCCTGTCCATCCCATATTTGTTGGTTAATTAAAGAAACTAAAATCACCAAAGGAAGTGCAGAAACATAACCGCCTAAACCCCAGAAAAACCAGTTTTTCTTCCAATCGATATTAAACCATCCTTCAGGTAACGGGAAAAAAGGTTTCAAAGAGAAAAATAAAACCGAGAATCCACCTGCCATCAAAAATCCATAATTTGCCCAGACATAAAAGGCTTTGCTGCGAACATCAAAGTTAGCCGGATTGAGATTTAAAAAGTTAAATATTAAACCTAATGTTAGCGGTACAACTAATTGTCCAACTAAGAAAAATCCCACAACAAAAACCTGAATCAGCGTTTCTGCATCCCAAGGCGTTAACCAAGTAACATCAGTATTTTTAGCCAGAATAGACTCTTTTCCTTTGAGTAGTGCTTGAATCCCTAAAACCAGCAATAAAATCACACCCGTAAGCAATCCAATTCCTGGAATTGCACTAATAATAGTCAGTTTGACCACCGCTTGTTCAGCAATTTGTTGTTCTTTTGCTTGCAGTGCTTGTAAATCTTCTTGCCGTTCTTGAAGTTCATAAAGCCGAGACAACGCTTGATAACTAAACCAGCCATCTAAGTTATTTTCTAGACTGGATTCAGCTTGCGGTAAAATCCTCGCTGGATCGCTCCAAATCCCCCGTAAAACTTGAGCAATTTCAACCTGTTGTTGAGTCTTAGAAGATTGATTGGATTCAATAAAAGTCTGCCAAGTGTTTAATGCTTTTTCTGTTTTTCCTTGTTCAACTTGTAAAATACCGATCCGGATTTCCAACTCATCCTGCAATTTTTCTAACTGATCAATGGATGTAGAATCCGGTTCTATTGCTTGAATTCGTTCGAGATTATCTTGCGCCGCTTCTTGTACACTTTCATATTGTTGTAGAGCAGATTTAGAAGCATTCTCACCAATTAAATTAGTTTTCAGCGTGTTAAAATCTTGTTTAAACTCTGGATCAGGTTGCCATTCGGTAGCATGAAGAATAAGATTGGTTTGATAGAGTTCTAGACGGCTTTGAATTTGCGGTTGAGTAATACTATCAATTAATGAACTCCCCACCAGTATAATCGTCAGTAAAGTCAGAATTCCTAAAATAATTCGCTTCGGTGTCATGTTAATTATCAATTGTTGTTTCAGAGAGAACTTACAGAATCTATTTATAGGGCGTGGTTAGCGCAACTTCAACACCATTGACACCCGATAGAGAGTCATACTGTCAGTCCTTTCTGTTCTTTCCGATGAGTCTTACAATGAGTCCAACAAAGTTAAACCCCATCTCAACTACACCTCTATTGATAATACCGAAGCGATTGTCTTTTGTCTGAAATTTCAACAGAGTCGCCAGATCTCTCCTAAATCGATCCTCACCCAACGACTCTGACTGCTAGACCCCACTTAGCCCAAGTCTAAATCCGTCACCGCCCCCACGCTACTCGAAGACACTAACTTCGCATATTTAGCTAAAACCCCTTTTGTATAACGAGGTTGAGGCGGTTGCCAATTTTGACGGCGTTGTTCTAATTCCTGATCGGAAATATTCACCTGCAATAACCGCTGTGAGGCATCAATCGTAATCCTATCACCCTCTTGAACCAAGGCAATTGTCCCGCCAACGGCTGCTTCTGGGGCAACATGACCGACAACCAAACCATAAGTTCCCCCCGAAAACCGTCCATCGGTAATCAAGCCCACAGAATCCCCTAAGCCCGCCCCAATAATCGCGGAAGTCGGCGCCAACATTTCTCGCATTCCGGGGCCACCTTTGGGGCCTTCATAACGAACCACCAAAACATCTCCGGCTTGAATTTTACCCGCTAAAATCGCCTCTAAACACAGTTCTTCCGACTCAAATACCCGTGCGGGACCCGTCATTTGGGGTTTTTTCACGCCCGTAATTTTAGCAACACTGCCTTCTGTGGCGAGATTTCCCTTTAAAATCGCTAAATGACCTTGCTGGTACATCGGATTATTCCAGGGGCGAATCACCTCTTGATCCGCAGAGGGTTGAGAGGGAATATCAGCCAACTGTTCGGCAACCGTTTTCCCGGTAATCGTTAAAGCATCACCATGAATCAAACCCTGTTCGAGAAGCATCTTCATAATCAGCGGAACGCCCCCCGCTTTGTGAAAATCCGTTGTGACAAATCGCCCACTGGGTTTAAGATCACATAAGACCGGAACTCGTCCCCGAATCGTTTCAAAATCATCAATCGTCAGTTCCACCCCCGCCGCATTTGCAATCGCCAACAAGTGTAATACCGAGTTCGTCGAACCGCCCACCGCCATAATCACAGCGATCGCATTTTCAAACGCCTTGCGGGTGAGAATTTGCCGAGGTAAAATCCGTTGACGAATCGCCTCACGCAACACAAACGCAGACTTTTCGGTACTATCAGCCTTTTCATTAAACTCATCCCCATCGCTTCAAACGCCGAAGACATGGTATTTGCCGTAAACATTCCCCCACAAGACCCCGAACCCGGACAAGCTTGGCGTTCAATATCGAGTAAACGATCATCATCAAGTTTCCCGGCGCTGTGTTCGCCGACTGCCTCAAACGCACTGACCACCGTTAAATCACAACCGTTTAAATTCCCCGGTTTAATCGTACCGCCATAGACAAAAATTGCCGGAATATTCATCCTCGCGATCGCAATCATCGCCCCCGGCATATTTTTATCGCAACCGCCAATGGCGAGAACACCATCCATACTCTGCCCATTACAAGCAGTTTCAATCGCATCGGCGATCACCTCTCGGGAAACCAGAGAATATTTCATCCCCTCGGTTCCCATGGCAATGCCATCACTAACGGTAATCGTCCCAAACATTTGAGGCATCGCATCGGCTTGTTTTAATGCCGTTTCTGCACGATGCGCCAAATCGTTCAATCCAATGTTGCAGGGAGTAATGGTACTGTAACCATTAGCAATGCCGACAATAGGCTTATTAAAGTCCTCATCCCCAAACCCTACCGCTCGGAGCATCGCCCGGTTCGGTGTGCGTTTCTTTCCTTGGGTGACGGCTTGACTTCTAAAGTTATCTGACATGAGTCTCTCCTGTCTCCAGGTTTAATGGTATTGTAGTCTGTTGCAAGTGGGGCGCGATTTTCCCATCTATCGGTGATACGCGACGATCTACCAATCGGGTCTAACTCAATTGTTACCCCGTTCCCTTTCTCTATATTTCTATTGTCGCAGAGTGTGGAGATTTCTCCCATACACAGTTGAGGTTGTTAATGTGCAGATCAATCACTTTGCCAATTTCAAAGTTAAGATAGCAGTGTTTTCTGGCTCAATCTTTACTTAAAAATGGGGAACATCGAACAACTACAGTAACTTGAAATATTAACTCGAAGTATAAAGAAGAATCAATTGAGGCGAATTCTATGCAAGTCGATGAACTACTAGAACGATATAAAGCAGGCGAACGGATGTTTCGAGCCGTTAACTTAATTGGAGTAGATTTAAGAGGTGTAGATTTAAGCGAAGCGATTTTAGTCCGAGCAAACTTGCAAGATACAAGCTTTATCAATGCCAACCTCACCCAAGTCAATTTCCGCGAAGCTAAATTGATGGGGGTTGATCTCAGTGATGCGAACTTAATGGAAGCCAACCTGATCGGTGCTAACCTCACCAATGCTAAATTTGATCGCGCTGACCTGACGGGATCAAATCTGCGGGGATCTTCCTCTAAGTTGGTCAGTCTCACCCAAGCCAATCTTACCGATGCGAACCTCACCGAAGCCAATCTCGCCGAAGCGAATTTTGTCGGAGCAAATCTCACCAATGCTACCCTAATTCGGACTAATTTAATGAAAGCAAACCTGACGGGGGCGGTTCTCGAAGGGGCAAATCTCACCAACGTTATTCTCAGAGAATCTCTCTTAGAAGGAGCGAATTTAATTAATGCAACGCTCAGTGGTGCATTATTAATTAGTGCCAACTTCACCGACGCTGATATGAGTCGCGTTACCATGATTGGAGCTGATTTGAGCGATGCCAACTTGAGTGGGGTTAACCTACGTGCGGCGAATGTGAGTTGGACAACTCTACGCGGGGCTAATCTCAGTCGGGCGCGACTCTACCGCACTAAACTCAGTTGGTCAAACCTCAGCGGGGCTAATCTGATTGAAGCGGTACTGCTTGATACTCGCTTAGATCACGCCAATATGCGAGATGTAGACATCCGAGGTGCAATATTACCTGATCGACGGGAGTAAATAACTATGTCAAATCGTAACAAATCTGAGCCACTTCCCTAGTGTCGCGTGCCACAATTGAAGGAGAACTTGGAGACCCTAATTAATGGAGATCAAAGAACTTCTACAGCGTTATGCCAGTGGAGAAAGAGATTTTAGAAAAATTAATCTCATTGGGGCGCGTCTTGTTCACGCTAATCTACAAGGGGTTAACTTTGAGTCAGCTTCTCTGGCGGGGGCGAACCTCACCCGCACTAAACTCAACGAAAGTAATCTCAATAATGCTTTCCTCTACGCGAGTAATCTTCATTATATTCAACTCGGGAAAGGACAACTCGTCGCCGCTGATCTCACCAAAGCTAACCTCGAAGGCGCTTTTTTGGTGAAATCAAACTTACAGGGAGTCAAACTCAGTGGGGCTATTTTGCGCGGGGTTAATTTGCGTTCAGCGAACCTCACTGATGTAAACTTGTGTGGGGCAAATCTCAGCGGGGTTAATTTGCGATCGGCAAATCTCACACGCGCTAACCTCTGTTGGGCAAATCTCAGCTATGCTCGTTTAAATGGTGTTCAACTCCATGAAACTCGTCTGACTGGGGTGATTTTGAATCATGCTCATTTGGTAGAAGTAGACTTCTCAGAAATGGATTTAAACGGGGTTGATTTCTCCGAAGCAAACCTCAAAAAAGCTAACTTGCAAAAGACAGATCTCACCGCTGCCAACTTCCATCTCGCCCAATTGACGCAAGTGAACCTCACAAAAGCAACTCTCAATGGAGCCAACTTAACTCAAGCGATTTTAAAACACAGTAATCTCACCGAAGCTGTTTTACTTCGAGTTGATTTAACAG
>CAZNCM010000010.1:30409-34921 GCA_964571155.1 uncultured Lyngbya sp.
GGTACCAACTTCACCAACGCAAAACTTCAACACACTTATTTGTGGAAAGCTGATTTACGCGGTGCAAATTTATCGGGCGCTCAGTTACAAGGTGCAAGTTTACGCAGTGCAAATCTAGAAGGTGCTAATCTCACAGGAGCAAACTTAACCGATACTATTATGCCAGATGGTTCGACTTATCATCAGGTCGCCAATTTAAGTCTGTGTTCCTAATTTTAGCTTTAAACCTGCTCAAAATTTATGTCTTATTTAACCGCAACTGAATCCATTCAAGCTGTTATTTCTCAACTGTCTTCGGCTCAAATATTATGGCTTGATACCGAAGTTGCAGATTACAAAAGCAAACCTCGGTTATCTTTAATTCAAGTGTTGACAACACCCACCGAGATCAAGAGCGATCATCTCTACCTCTTTGATGTTTTAGACAAACCCGAATTAGCGACTTTGTTTATTGAGAAAATTATGGCAAATCCTGCCATTGAAAAAGTCTTTCATAATGCTAACTATGACTTAAAATTTTTAGGAAAAAAACAGGCTAAAAATGTCACCTGTACTTTGGAAATAGCCAAAAAAATTCCCTATTATTTGCTTCCCGTTCCCAACTATCAACTCAAGACATTAGCCACTCAACTGGGTCACTTTCCCCCCATCGATAAACAAGAACAAAGTAGCGATTGGGGACAACGCCCACTCACCGAAAAACAGCTTAAATATGCTCAAATGGATGTCGTTTATTTAGCTCAGATTCATCAACATTTGCTCAAACTCCAACCCCTCGCTTCACCCGACCCCACAACAGAAGATCTCAACAAACTCGCCACTCGTTATCAGGAAATCGCCCATCAATGGAAACAACTAGACTCAGAAATAACCCACATTCAAGATCGTCTCAAACAAGCGATGAAAACTCAACAGGTTGATCAGACAGACCACTTTAAATTATCCAGTTCCCAACGTAAAACCCTAAAAACAACCTTTGCTCAACTCTCAGAATTTGCACAAACTCAAAACCTAGATCTTGATTTCCCCCTAACCTTAACTCAAGCCTTACAAAAACAACTCGGAGAAACAATTCAACAACTTCCGACCCAAGAAGAAAATACAACCATTTGGCGTCTCATTCCCAAAGCACAAGATCACAATTCTGAGTCCGAGTTTCCCCCATTCTGATCTTCTTCTGTCCTAAATTTCGGTCTCAGGTTTAGCGGGTAACAGATAAATTATTCCTGAAATTAATGTTAAAGCCACCGCTGCCCAAAACCCGACTAAACTTGCAATTTCCCACTCAGAAGGTAAAGGTGCAATTAACAAACAAATCGCGATAATCTGTACAACCGTTTTGAGTTTTCCCCAAATATTCGCCCCGGAAATTTTAGTTTGATTGACTCGCCACACTGCGATCGCCAATTCTCGGGCTAAAATCAAAAATACACCCCAAGCTGGAACTTCTCCAAGTTCAACCAATGCCAAAAGCGGCGCCAACACCAACAATTTATCCACCAACGGATCAAGAAATTTCCCGAGATCAGTTACTTGGTTGAGTTTCCGGGCGAGATAGCCATCTAGCCAGTCTGTAGAAGCCGCAACAACAAAAACCGCAAAACAAATCCATCGACTTTCTAACGTCGGTTCATGTAGCCCATAAAGCAGTATGGGAACACCCAATAAACGAGAGAACGTGATCCAGGTAGGTAAATTCATCTCTAACTCCTCGCCTTCTATTCAACAACCAAAAAGCCCATTTTCTCAGACCGTATCTATGAGTATATAACTTTTGCAAAATTAAAATCTAGCCAGGAGTTCCTCAGCTAGACTCGGGGTGATCACAGATTTAAGGGGTTCTAGGACAACTGATCGAGTAGTGAAGGGTAATTAGTAAGCTCCATTTTTATTGAGAACGGCGGTAATCGTTTTGATGATCAGCACGATATCATAGAACCTAGACCACTTGCGTTGATAGTTAATATCCATCATCACAATTTCTTCAAAATCATCAATACTTGAACGACCATTTGCTTGCCATTCTCCGGTAATTCCGGGTTTAACATCTAATCGTTGCCAGTGATGATCTTCGTATTTCTCAACTTCATCTGGGGTCGGTGGACGAGTTCCCACAATACTCATTTCTCCCTGCAAAACATTCCAAAATTGCGGAAACTCATCGAGACTTGTCTTTCTTAAAAATTGACCTAAACGAGTAATACGGGGATCGCGATCATTCTTGAAAATATGACCTTTAGCTTGGTTCTCTACTAAATGTTTCATTTGATCGGCGTTAACAACCATTGATCGGAATTTCCACATCCGAAAGGGTTTCCCTCTAAAACCACAGCGAACTTGACTGTATAAAAGTGGCCCCGGATTATCAAAACACATGATGATTTTAATCGGAATGGCAATAATAATAGTAATTGTTAATCCAATTAATGCAACAAAAATATCAAGAAGACGTTTGAATTTTGAACGAACTGAAGGGTGTATTCTTTTCCCAAAGGAGAAAGGATTAGAATGATATCCTTTAATTAAATATTTGTCTGCTGCATGGATAGAAGGCTTAAAAATACCAGTCATAACACTTAACCCCGGTTATTTTGAAGACGTGAGTTGGACTCCAAATTTATTCTAAATAAAATTGTTATTCAGTGGAAGTTGTGGATTGAGGTTTGACTAAATTTTTACGAAAGCTTTAAAAATTTGATTCGTTTTTTCACAAATCCCCCATATTTGTGAATATTTAGTAGTTAATATTTAGAGATGGATTGATGAACAGGACAGAAAAGGGGATAAAGCAGGCGGAAATAAGCAACGGGACGGACTCCAACCTTTTATACCAAAATCAAATTCAACCAAAAAATATAACTTAAAATACAGTTTATTAGTTTGAATATGTATTTTGCTACGCATCGGTAAGAAGTAAAGAATCCATTCCCATCAACAGAACTGGAGTTTAAACGGGGATTTGAGGATATTATGACTAGAAACGAGAAAAATAATCCTTTAAATCTTGAGAAACTTGACTCGCAAGAAAATACATCCCTAACAAGTTTGGTAATGCCATTGTCAAATACATCGCATCACTAAATTGAATCACAGAACTGGCATTAGCAACAGACCCCATAAAAATCGCCAGTAAAAACAGAAGTTTATAAATAATCGCTGTGCGACTTCCTAATAAATACTCCCAACAAAGTTGACCATAATAGCCCCAAGAAATCATGGTTGAAAAGGCAAACAAAAACACCGCCAACGCCAAAATATAAGGAAAGCCCGGAATAACTGTAGAAAAAGCCGCCGAGGTTAACTCAGAACCGCCTAAGCTTGAAAATTCGGGATTGTGATAAGCACCCGTGAGAATAATCACCAAAGCCGTCAAGTTACAAACAATAATCGTATCAATAAAAGGTTCTAAAACCGCAACAATCCCCTCCCGCACAGGTTCATCCGTTTTCGCTGCCGAATGGGCAATTGCTGCAATTCCTAACCCGGCTTCGTTAGAAAAAGCCGAACGTCTAAACCCCTGAATAATTGCCCCGAACGTTCCTCCTGTTGCCGCTTTCAAACTAAATGCGCTCGTTAAAATTGTGGTAATTGCAGCCGGAATTGCGGTAAAATAAGTTAAGATGACATAAACTGCGCCCAAAATATATATCCCACACATAAACGGTACAATTGTCGCCGCCACAGAAGCAATACGACGAATCCCTCCCAAAATTACTAACCCCACTAAAAATACCATTAAAAGTCCATAAATCCAGCCCTGTTCTGCTAAAACTGGAATGACCTGGGCAACCCCAACTTTAGACTGATTAGATTGATAAATACTCGAACTTCCTAACGCCCCACAAATCGCAAAAATAGCAAATAAAATAGATAAAATTTTGCCAAAAAACGGGAAGCCGAGTTTGGATAAGCCCTCAGAAAGATAATACATCGGCCCTCCTGCAACGGTTCCATCCGGCTTAACTAAGCGATATTTTTGACCTAAAGTACACTCAACAAATTTAGTCGTCATTCCCAAAAAACCCGCCAACGTTAACCAAAAACAAGCCCCAGGCCCTCCTAAACGAATGGCAATTGCAACTCCGGCAATATTCCCTAGTCCAACGGTTGCAGATAACGCCGTTGCCAATGCTTGAAAATGGGAAACTTCCCCCACTTCATCGGGGTGATCATATTTTCCTCGAACAATATCTATGGCGTGTTTAAATGCCCGAATATTAACAAACCGCATCCAAACGGTAAAAATAGCCCCGCCAGAAATTAACCAAATAACAATTAAGGGCATTCCCCCAATTTCAAAAAAGATAATATCATTAATCAGTTTGAGAAGTTGGGAAATAGTCGTTGAAAGTTGTTCGATAAAATTCATGTTTGTTACAGCAAGTTTTAGCCCTCATTTAAGCTTATCTCAGAATTGCCCCCCTTTATCCCTCCTCGCGCATTCCCTTGCGACTTTCGTCGTCGCGGGGTCGCTCGTCAATTCTGGGAGGAACCGGAATGTTAAAGTCCCCC
>CAZNCM010000010.1:34931-38068 GCA_964571155.1 uncultured Lyngbya sp.
AAGTTGGGGGATTTAGGGGGCCGGGAATGTAGGGGGAATTTAGAAGTCAGTCATTAAGGTATTTAATTAAGAGTTTCAACGGTTAAAACTTGCGGTGGGGTTGCATCGGGAGGATAACGAAAATCAACTCTAACGGTTCGTTTTTCCTGGGGTTTTAACGTAAAACTTAACAACGGTTCAACCTGTTGACCCCGACGTTGCCACAAATGAACATAACGAGTTATGGTTTTATTCTGTTCATTGCGATAACGTAACCGAACCGTTCCGCGAAAATAGGGAAAATCCCAAGACGGTTGACGAAACATTAACCCGCCTTGTGAAAGACGTTCTTCTTTATTCGGGGTTGCTAACGTTACCGTCACCGTTTGTGATGTATTCGTAGGATTAAATAACGGTAAGTTTAAATCATAATGCAACCCATAATTTCCATGAGACTCATAGGCCGTATCGGGATATCGAACTAATAATTTCGCCGCTTGAACTTGTTTCGTTCCCAACGTTCCCGCCCGTACCGTACTAATCACATAAGAAAATCTTTTTCCAACTTCAGGAATTGTTAAAGTCTCTTGACCTGCATCCACCAAATTCGCCGCCCACCGGGAACCCTGCTGGACTCCAGCCACTCGACTATAAATTAACTCACCCCCAATTTGATCGGGAGGGGTTGGCATTTTATCGCGAGGTTGTGCTAAAGTTTCTCTGTTGAGTAATTGTTGCCACTCAACTAAAGTCGGGGCAATCTCTCTACCGTCCGGGTGCTGCTTCGCATACATAGCCAAACTGGCAACATAAACCCCAGCAGGGGAATTGGGTGTATCGCCCCGGCTATTTAATTTCATAAAGGTAGAACGACCATTTACAGGACGTTCTAAGCCCTTGACCGGAATGGGATGATTGAGTAACATTCGACTTTCCCCAGGCGGAATCACCAACTTTTCAGGAAAACCCGCTTGTCGAATCCCTCGTAAGACTGTATCTACAGCCCGAATACCCGGGCCGGAATAAACCTCTCCTTTCGGGTTTTCACTCAGAGGTGGTTTCTGTTTAAATGGTGCGTCTGGTTCCATTAGATAACTCGCCGCTGCTAAAATATCGAGTGTTACTTTTTCTGTTCCGGGGTTATTAACAATTATTCCTAAATAAAGGGTTTTTGACTCCGGTGGAGTATGAACAAAATGATGGGCAAAGAGTTCAAATTTACCGCTGAGGGGATAGTTTAAATGGGCTTCAGGAACCGCTTTTCCGTTCGTGGGAAAGGTGGAAAGTAAAATTCCTTCTTTTTTGACCCACTCGGGACTATTGCTGTTAAACATGGGGATATTATCCGGTTTTCCGGGTAACGGACGCACTTCACCCGCCTGGATAATCACTTCTGGAGTCGCCGCTTGGGAGATATTCGGTTGGGCTTCCATCTTCAGAAATAAGCCACAACCACTACACAACGTTAACGCTGCAACGAGAATAGAAACAACAGAATTTTTCATCGCTTTTAAACGGTTGAGAAATGGGAAAAACCATTACTGTTTGGTAAGATATGCTTTCATCCTATTATTGACGATTACCGGATAATTTTTGCAGCCTAATATTGGTTAATGTACACGACAACAATATTTTCTGATAAAATCAGATTAATTTTATCCATAAAATAGAGAATTTTATGATGTTAGTTCAACAATTAAAACGACGGTTTACTATTTCTGAATATCATCAAATGGCAGAAGTTGGAATTTTAACACCAAGCGATCGCGTTGAACTCATTAACGGAGAAATTATCGAAATGTCGCCCATTGGAAAACGTCATGCAGCTTGTGTTGATCGAATTGCTAGATTATGTTTTGAACGTTTCGGAGAATCAGTTATTGTCCGAGTTCAAAATCCGATATTACTGAATAATTTATCCGAACCCCAACCCGATATCGCTTTACTCCAACCCCGAAGTGATTTTTATGCGTCAGGACATCCTCAACCCTCGGATATCTTTCTGATTGTTGAAGTCGCCGATAGTAGTATCAACTACGATCAAGAAGTCAAAATCCCCCTTTATAGTTCTAGCGGAATCACAGAAGTTTGGTTAATAGATTTGAATCAAAATCTTGTACAAGTTTATCAACAACCGACCCCTAACAACTATCAAATAATTCAACAATTTCAACCTAAAAACACCCTATCTCCTCTCGCTTTTCCCGAAATTAATTTTCGAGTTGATCAGATGATTTTATAATTAAATTGAGGAAAATTTAAAATTCAGCAAAACCAGACTCACCAAAGGTCAGTTACAGGACTACAATAGAGATTACACGATTTACGGGTATTAAAATTCTTTTACCCGATATTATTGCACTGTATTGACCTTTAGCGATTATGTCTTTTTCTCCACAGTCTCTTAGCGGTTCAGAAATTCGGCAAAAATTCCTTAACTTCTATGCCGAACGCGGTCATAAAATGATGCCGAGTGCTTCGTTAGTTCCAGAAGATCCGACGGTACTTTTAACCATCGCTGGAATGTTGCCTTTTAAACCCATTTTCCTCGGACAACGCCCTCCAGAAGTTCCTCGGGCTACCACCTCACAAAAATGTATTCGCACCAACGACATCGAAAATGTCGGACGCACCGCCCGCCATCACACCTTTTTTGAAATGTTGGGCAATTTTAGCTTTGGTGATTATTTTAAAACACAAGCGATCGCCTGGGGTTGGGAACTGTCAACAAAAGTTTTTGGTTTACCGCCCGAACGTTTGGTGGTCAGCGTGTTTAAAGATGATGACGAAGCCTTTGACATTTGGCGCGACAAAATTGGCATTCCCGCCCACCGCATCCAACGCCTGGGAGAAGACGACAACTTTTGGAAGTCCGGGCCAACCGGACCC
Source organism: uncultured Lyngbya sp. (assembly GCA_964571155.1). Taxonomy (GTDB): domain Bacteria; phylum Cyanobacteriota; class Cyanobacteriia; order Cyanobacteriales; family Microcoleaceae; genus Capilliphycus. Next base: position 37,800 of record CAZNCM010000010.1, read on the forward strand.
TGCGGCCCCTGTTCGGAAATTTACTATGATTTTCATCCCGAACTCGGTGACGATCACATTGATCTAGAAGATGATACCCGGTTTATCGAGTTTTATAACTTGGTTTTCATGCAATATAACCGGGATGCGGATGGAAATTTAACCCCGTTACAAAACAAGAATATTGACACGGGAATGGGGTTAGAACGAATGGCGCAAATTCTCCAAAGCGTTCCCAATAACTACGAAACTGACTTAATTTTTCCCATTATTAAAACTGCGGCGGATAT
>CAZNCM010000010.1:38078-38890 GCA_964571155.1 uncultured Lyngbya sp.
CGCGTGTTTCGACCCATCGGGAATTATTGCCGGATCATCTGATTGATAAGGTGGATTATGGGGATATTGAAACTGCGGCGGATATTGCGGGAATTGATTACAAAAAAAGTGACGATAAAACCAAAGTTTCGCTAAAAGTTATTGGCGATCACGTTCGGGCGGTGGTTCATTTAATTACCGATGGAGTAACGGCGTCTAATATCGGTCGGGGTTACATTCTTAGACGGTTAATTCGCCGGGTGGTTCGTCACGGGCGGTTAATTGGAATTGAAGGGGAATTTACCACCAAAGTTGCTGAAACGGCTATTCGTTTGTCTGAAGACGTTTATCCTCAAACTCGTGAACGAGAACAGGTTATTAAAACCGAATTGCAACGGGAAGAAGAACGGTTCTTGGAAACCTTAGAACGGGGTGAAAAACTCTTAGTTGAAGTCTTGGAGAAAAAACCCAAACAAATCTCGGGTAAAGATGCGTTTGTTTTGTATGATACCTACGGCTTTCCCTTAGAATTAACCCAAGAAATTGCCGAAGAAAATGGGTTAACGGTCGATGTTGAAGGGTTTGAAGCGGAGATGGAAGAACAGCGAAATCGCTCTAAAGATGCCCACGAAACGATTGATTTAACCGTTCAGGGCAGTTTGGATAAATTGGCAGAAAACATCCATCCAACCGCGTTTTTAGGTCACACAGAACCCGTTTCGGAAGCGTTGGTTAAAGCGATATTAGTCGAAGGAAAATCGGTGGAGTCCGCTGAAGCCGGAACAAAGGTGCAAATTGTCTTAGATAAAACGCCTTTTTATGCGGAGTCGGGC
>CAZNCM010000010.1:38900-40010 GCA_964571155.1 uncultured Lyngbya sp.
AAATTGGCGATCGCGGTTTTCTCAGTTTTGGGGAGACGGTGGTGCGAGTCGAAGATGTACAAAAAGAGTCGAATATCTTCATTCATTTGGGCAAAGTTGAACGGGGAATATTAACCGTTGGGATGACCGTAAACGCCCAAATAGATCGCGCTTGTCGGCGTCGCGCCCAAGCTAATCATACCGCAACTCACCTATTACAAGCGGCGTTAAAATTAATTGTTGATCCGACAATTTCTCAAGCGGGTTCAATGGTATCCTTTGATCGCCTGCGGTTTGATTTTAACTGTCCCCGTCAGTTAACGCCGCAAGAGGTTCAACAAGTCGAAGATCAGGTGAATAGTTGGATCGCAGAAGCACATCCGGCTGTTGTTGCAGAGATGCCATTAGAAGAAGCAAAAGCCAAGGGTGCAACCGCAATGTTTGGCGAGAAATATGCCGATGTCGTGCGGGTGGTTGACTATACCGGGGTTTCGATGGAATTGTGCGGCGGAACTCACGTTAATAATACCGCAGAAATTGGGCTGTTTAAAATTGTCAGTGAGGCGGGTATTTCATCCGGTATTCGTCGCATTGAAGCGGTGGCGGGACAGTCAGTTTTAGATTATCTCAAAGTGCGGGATAATGTGGTGAAAGAGTTGGGCGATCGCTTTAAAGCCAAGCCGGAAGAATTGCCGGAACGAATTACAAATTTGCAAAATGAATTGAAGGCAACTCAGAAACAATTAGATGCGGCTAAAGGGGAATTGGCGATCGCAAAATCCGATCAATTGTTAGCAACAGTCGAAACAATTGGAGACGTTAAAATACTGGTGGCGGAACTTCCCGGCGTCGATGCGGACTCGCTGAAAACGGCTGCGGAACGACTGCAACAAAAGTTAGGAGAAAGTGCGGTTGTATTAGGTTCTTCGCCGGAAGAAGGAAAGGTGAGTTTGGTTGCGGCGTTTAGTTCAAAAGTTCACAAAGAGAAGAAGTTACAAGCCGGAAAGTTCATCGGAAATATCGCCAAAATTTGCGGCGGCGGCGGCGGCGGACGTCCGAACTTTGCCCAAGCCGGGGGACGGGATGCGAGTAAATTATCAGAAGCGTTAGACACTGCAAAAACTAAGTTAG
>CAZNCM010000011.1:0-1574 GCA_964571155.1 uncultured Lyngbya sp.
ATTTAGCGGAACGGTTGAATTAAACAACGAAATTGACCCCGCTCAAGGGTTAATTGACTTACCTCAAAGCGTTGTTGATCCGGCGGCGTTAATTGCTCAAGATCTCTGTATACAAGGTGCTGATAGTGTATTTGTGATTACGGGTCGAGGAGGTTTACCTTCCAGTCCTCAAGAAATTATACGCAGTGAAGAACCTTTTGTTTCTTTAATAGAATTATCCCCAGAAGTTGAGTCTCATGGTAATAATTCATCTTTTCAAGGAGAAATAATATCCCGAAATTTATCTACAAAATCTGGTCAAGTTTCGAGTGCCGATATTGTTCCCGCTAGAGGATGGATACGAAATGAAAAAGGAGAGGTTATTTTAGTGGGTTATGACCCGACTCAAACCGGAGTTCAGCGTCAGCGACAATATTTAATTCAATGTCAGCCTTAAATAATGAAAGCTATTTGGTATTTTTTGTGCTTAATTATTAATGAATAAGTAAAGTTGCTTACTTTGAGGCGATGTGCATAGTTTTGTGACATCAAACGTAATCATAGGGGTATAAGTTCTATTCACCTGCTAACCTAGAAATAACCTGATTTTGCGAGTCTAAAACGATCTTGGCGAATCTTGGAGTGAGTCGTCAAGCCCCTCAAATAAACAATAACCCTCAGTTGCCTTACAAGTTAAATCCAGAAATAGAATCAATAATTTAGAATTAAAACACTAGAAAAAACGTGAATCAATCTGTTGTTATTAACTTTAGTGAAGGAAGCTGTGAAAGTGGTTTTTCAACGGTTGTTGCTCAACTGTGGGAGCAGGATCGCAGCCTCAAAACTCAATGGACAGGAAGTTTACCTCCCGGTTTAAAACTTTTAGAACTTTATCAAAAATGGCGTTTATTATATCCGATGATGTATGACGCTTGTGGGTGGCGACAATCAGAAATTGAGTTTGAAGATGAAGAAGTTACTCAAGTTTCGGAAGCAGAATTTAAGGAAATTTGTCAGCAGTTAAGAACAAGTTTAAATCAATGGTTGAACTCAGGTTCATTTGGTCGAATTGAACGCCAGATGCGAACCTATCTCTCTCCTGAAGAACAAATTCGGATTATTCTTCAAACAGAAGATACACAACTCCGACGTTTTCCGTGGCATTTATGGAACTTTTTTCTTGACTATCCCGATGCAGAATTAGCATTAAGTATTCAACAATTTCAACCGCCCGTTCCTAAACCTCGTTCCCGAAAAAAGAAAGTTCGACTCTTAGCAATTTTAGGAAATAGTCAGGGGATTGATGTTCAAACAGATCGCCAAGTTTTACAACAACTTCCCCAAACTGAAACGGTGTTTTTAGTCGAACCTCAACGCCCAGAATTAGATCGCTGGCTATGGGATGAACAGGGATGGGATATTCTCTTTTTTGCCGGACATAGTTTTTCTCAAGCGGGAGATACAACGGGTAAACTCGAAATAAACCCTCAAGAATCAATTTCAATTGAACAGCTAAAAAATGCACTGAAAGCAGCAATTAGACAAGGATTACAACTCGCTATTTTCAACTCTTGTGACGGTTTAGGATTAGCCCG
>CAZNCM010000011.1:1596-11704 GCA_964571155.1 uncultured Lyngbya sp.
AAATTCCCCAATTAATTGTGATGCGAGAATCAGTTCCCGATGGAGTTGCCCAAGCCTTTTTAACTCACTTTTTACCGACATTTGCTAGTGGGAAATCTTTTTATATTGCGGTGCGAGAAGCCCGAGAAAAGTTAGAAGGTTTAGAGACTCAATTTCCCTGTGCTTGTTGGTTGCCTGTAATCTGTCAAAATCCGGCAACAATAGCACCCAGTTGGTCACAATTACGAGATGGAATTAAACCCGAAAAGCTTCCTCCAAAATTTCAGATATCTTCACCCTTGTTATTAACTGGTGCGAGTTTAACGGTGAGTTTATTGGTAATAATAATACGATTTTTGGGGTTTTTACAACCTTTTGAACTCAAAGCTTTTGATCAACTGATGCGATCGCGTCCTGACGAGGGAATGGATTCGCGGCTATTATTAATTACAATTACCGGAGCAGATGTACAAAGTCAACCCCCAAAAGAACGTCAAGCCACTTCACTTTCTAATCAGGCTTTAGAACAGTTAATTGAGAAGTTAATGCAATATGAACCCCGTGTAATTGGGTTAGATATCTACCGAGAAATGCAGACTGAACCCGAGTTTGAAAACATGATTAATCATTGGCAAGGTTTAGATCAGTTAATCGGAGTCTGTAAAATTGGGGAAGATGCCAATAATCCAGGAATTTCACCTCCTCAAGAAATCTCCCAAGATAATTTACGAGAACGAGTAGGATTTAGTAATACAGCAATTGATCCCGATAATATTGTCCGACGTCAATTGATTGGTCAAGCTTCTCCTCAATATTCTTTATGTCAAGTGGATACTTCGCTGAATTTTCGTTTAGCGTTGCGTTATTTAGCCGATGAAGGAATAACTGATGAAGTAACAACATCAGGAAATGTCAAAATTGGAGAGGCGATTTTTCAGCCCGTAGAACGAAATTCTGGTGGATATCGCTCAATTGATGCTAGAGGATATCAATTTTTGATTAATTATCGCGCAGGAAAGCAGATAGCACCCCAATTAACTTTAGCAGAGGTTTTAGTTGAAAATCGGCTCACTCCAGAATTAGTGAAAGACCGAATTGTTTTGATTGGAACGACGGATAAAACCTTTAAAGATTTTCATCGCACACCCGATAGTCAAGGAGATTTTCCGGATATTCCCGGTGTGGTTATTCAAGCCCATATGGTTAGTCAAATTGTTAGTGCAGTTAAGGATAAACGCCCTTTAATTTGGTGGTGGCCTGAATGGATTGAATTGCTTTGGATTTTAGCTTGGTCTGGTTTAGCGGCGCTTGAAGTTTGGACGTTAAACTCACCGAAGAAATTGATATTTGCAATTACGGGAAGTTTTATTTTTCTGTATAGTAGCTGCTTCGTTATTTTGTGGATTTCTGGCGGTTGGATACCTTTAATTCCCTCTGCGATCGCTTTTATTTCCACTGTTACCCTGATTATTATAATTCGCCGACTATTTAAACCTCAAAATTAATCGATCACCCAAAGACCCTGTTCTCGCCAATGCTGTTCACGCAAAGCTTGATCGAGGTCGTGGGGCTGAAGCCAACCTTTATCGATCAGCAATTTACCCAACTTATCGGAATACAAACACTGAAGGTTCAGGGCTTGTTCGAGTTGAGTCGAAGAAATCAGCTTCTTCTTTAACAAAATTTCACCCAGTTTCATAATCTTTAGTCCAAGTTATCCTATATGCTTCATAGACTGAAACCTATCGGGTTATGCACTTTTTTAACAAAAATTAAAATTTAGGGTTGATGAGAAAAACAGCTTCTCAGTTTTAAATGTATAACTTAGGTTCAATCTACAGTTGATAGAGTTCATTTATTTTGTCAAGTCACATATTTTGATGACAACACAGGAATTTTTATAACAAATAGAAGGATAGATTTATACCCAAAATCCGCTTTTAAATCCCACAATCAGGTTTTATATTTAAAATAAATTCTGTTGAATTCTAAAGGTTTCGTTACAATAAACCCAGAGAAAATCCTCACGATTCATCGACTCGGTTTTTGCATAAACTACACCCACTCCTCCTAATTAATTAACAGAGAAGATGAAAACTTGAAGTCAACTTAAACTCTGAAAAGTTTAAAACGCTTCAAGTAAAAAAATCAAACATTGCAAACCAAAATTAGAGGAAATCAATCATGGCACTTTTTAACGGAACCAATGCTAATGATGTTATTGCACCCGATCAGTTAACTCCAAATCCAGTAACAGGTGATAGTATATTTCTGTCAGGTTCGATTATCCCAGGGGGTGTTTTTGTCGGAAACGACCAGATTTTTGGTCAAGTTAATAATGATATTTTAGGTGGAGGTGAGGGTGATGATTTAATTAACGCTGGAGATGGCGATGATGACCTCTCCGGTGGAAGTGGAAGCGACACGCTAGAGGGAGGTTTAGGAAACAACACCATAGATGGTGAAGATGATTTTGACTATGTTTCCTATGAAAATGAAACCAATGTTTTTGTAAATCTGGCATCAAATTCAGGATTTGCAACCGGACGGAATGATACACTTCAAAATATAGAAGGCGTGATCGGATCAACCACTAGCACGAACAGTTTATTGGGTGATAATGGAGATAATTTTTTAATCGGTGGTAATCTCGATGATAACCTCGTAGGGGGTGAAGGTGCAGATACTTTAGAAGCTAGAGGAGGAAATGATCAAGTCACAGGTGGAGGTGGAAAAGATGTTCTGCAAGCAGGCGAGGGAAACGATACTTATACCTTAAATAATGTTGCTTTTGCGGGAGGAACTCAAATCGAAGATACAGGAGGAAATGCCGATAGTTTAAATATTGATCTGCCGCTTTCTCCGGTTGCTTCCCCTCCAAGTCCGACTCAAATTGGACTCGCCCGCAATGGCAAAAATTTGATTGTTGATATTAGTCGAGATGGTTTGGCTGACCCGGCGAGTGACTTAACGATCAATAACTTTTTTGCAGATGAAACCTCTAATACAGCCGGAACTGGATTTATTGAAAATCTCAGCGGTTTACCGGGAAATACAGTTCTCAGTAGTGGAATTGGGGAAGTTGTAACTGTTTCTATTAATACCCCAACAGCTAATAATACGGTTCCTGGAAATCCGGTTCCAGTTGATGAATTTAGTCAGATTGATATTTCCGACGACATCAAACTTTACACCCTTTCTAATGAACCGGATACGACAACGGTTCCGGTTGATCAAGTGGGTCGTCAAATTGTTGCTTTGTCGGGAAATGATAATATTTCCGGTACCGTCAATGGGGATGATGTTGTGGGAAACCGAGGCGCTGATACTCTTAATGGTGGCGGGGGTGACGATACCTTGCGAGGGGGTCAGGGTTCGGATCTCATCAATGGTGAAGGGGATGATGACCTGTTGAATGGAAACCAAGACAACGACACCATCAATGGCGGTTTGGGTGACGATATTGGGTGACGATATTGTGCGGGGCGGTCGCGGAAATGATGTATTATTGGGTGGTGATGGGGATGATTTCTTGATTGGCGATCGCGAACAGGATGTTCTCACCGGGGGAAATGGTGAAGATACCTTTGTTTTAACCGGAGGTAATGCGGCTGCAAACAATCTCGATGAAGCGGATTTAGTGACGGATTTTGTCACAGGTATTGATAAAATTATGCTCACGGGCGGAACAACTTTCGCACAATTAACACTGACTCAAGTCGAGTTACAAGTTGATGGTGGCGCGTCTGTAATGTCAACGGCGATACAAGCACCAGATGATGCGTTTTTAGGGGTTATTCAAGGTGTTACAACCCTAACTTCTGCTGATTTTGTACCTGAAAATACCAGCGTTACACTATTAGGATAATTTAACCATAAACCGGGAAAAATTGCAAGGATATTCATTTATCAAGTTTTTTAACTCAAAAATCGGGTGTTGATCAATGATCACCACAGAGACAGCCTAAGTTCAGGATCATCTGGCTTGGGTTGTTTCCCATGACTGCATAAACTCAACAACTTCAACCTATTAAAGATTAGAGGAGTAAAGCGAGTTAACTAAAGCGGACAATTAACACTTAAAATTAAAGTTGATCAGTTGACAAAACTTTAACCCTCTATTACGTTCTGTTACTATTGTCCTGAGCGGGTACATATTCCTAGAAATAACTCTCAAACCCCCTAGAAAATTTTCAGACCTAAAATTCTCGACCACAGTCAAGATTTCGTTATCCAAACAGAAGACTTTGATTTGGAGTCCAACTTATGAATTTTCAAAACTTTCAGCATCGACACCTAATATCCGCCTTTCTTTGTGTAGGAATGTTACTCAGTTCTAACACTTTAGCTTTAGCAGAATCTTCTCCTCGTGATCAGATCAAAGCGATGACTAAAGCTGACAAGTCTAAAACCAGTTATACCGATAGAGGTCAGCCCAGTGTTCAAACCGGACAAGCCAGTAGAGGGAGTTGTACATCGGGAATTAATTCACAAGAGTTACTGGCTTATATTCCTAAAGAAACCCCAGAAGGACATCCCACTTTTCAGTTTGAGATTCCGTTTGAATCGACAAAAATTCACTCTGTTGAATTTGTTTTAATGGAAGATAATGCTGAGGCTAAAATGATTTATGAAACTCAGCTTGTGGCCAATCAGTTCTCTCCTGAAGTTCAGATCAATTTACCATCGAACCTAAGCGAATTAGAAGTGAATCAAAGCTATAACTGGAAATTGATTGTTTATTGTAGTGACCCCACTAATGCAGTCAATATGCAGGATGCGATTTATGTTGAGGGGTCAATCAAACGAGTTCAGTTAACCGCAGGAACAGAAAAACAAAAGTAGTAGGATCGTACTCAAAATTCCCCATAATTTAATCTAAGTTTTTATTTAATATAGAGGTGTTTACACGCCTTTTTTTATGCGTTTATTCGGTTTCAACTCATTCTGACTCTAAGTTTAGCTTTAAAATCGATAATTGATACTAAAATAAATTCCATCATCTTGAATATTATCCCCTCGATCTCGAAAATCCACTAACGGAAAACCATAGTCAAGTCTTAAACTCAGTCCATCTAACCCAAAAAAGGGGTCCCATAAAAACCCAAAACCTGTACTCACTAAAAAAGTTTGACGAGGTAATTTATTCGGGTTATCAACTCGATTCCAAACTGAACCCATCTCAAAAAAGGGTGAAATTTGTATGATTGGATCACCCGCAGAATTGCGTTTCACGGTAATCCGATCTTCTATCGAAAAACGAAATCCATTATCTCCTGTACGCAAATTTTGTCGATACCCTCGAACCGATTTTCCACCCCCAATCACAAACTGTTCAGCCGGAAGTAAACTATCCGCTGAAAGTTGCAGATCACCTCGAACAATAATCAAGTTATTTTGATCAACCAGTTGAACTCGTTGTACCTGTCCTAACCAACTAAAAAACCGACTATCGGGTATCGGAGAATCATTCACGGTTGCATCAAAAACATCAATCCCAAAATTAAATTGCGATCGCAAAGACCAAGATCCTTCCGAGTCTCGTTTGAGATACTCTTGACCCAATTTTATTACCCGAGTTCGACTATTTCCATCTTCATCAGGGCCAATAACAAAGGGTCGCGGTACATCTTCAAACACAAAAGTTTGACCATTTTGAAGTGCAAAACTTAATGATAACGCTAATTCTTCTCGGGGATTTCTAATAATGGGTTGACGATAGGCGAATTCATAACGGGCTTGAGTTCCACGAATATCTAACTCCTCAAACGGATCTTGTGTGACTCGATTTCGGTTTGGAGAAACTCGGAATAAAATTGTGCCATCTTTAGCATTAATCGGAACTCGATAAGCAAAATCATAAACATCTGTTCCTCCTGTTGTTGAACGAGAATAGGAACCCGAAACTTCATCCCCCAGTCCAGTCACATTCTGAAATCCTAAACTAATTCCTGTTCGTTCACCGCCAACACTTGGAGGCGAATAGTTATCAATATTGATCCCGCCATAAAACCGTCTAGCTTCCTCAACTCGGACGATTAAAATACTTTCTCCAACTTCTCCACCGGGACGTAAACTGGCTTCAATATTAGTAAATAAAGGATTGATTCTCAGTAACCGTAACTGATCTTCTAACTTTTGTACGTTTAATGGAACATCTGCACCCAACTCAATTCGACTGCGAATATAACTCGTATTTAATCGTTGTGTTCCTTCGATTTCAATATTGGATAACCGACCTTCAGTCACTCGAATTTCGATCACACCATTTTCTATGGTTTGAGAAACAGGTCTGGCAATAGAAGTAATATATCCTCGATTAATATAGAGTTGAGTAATTTCATCGGCGACTTGTCGTAATTCTTCGAGGGTGAGTTCTCGACCTTCAAAAGATTTAACAATCGGATCAAAATCTTCGGCATCAAAAACTGTACTTCCTGTTACCTCAATTTGACGAACGAAAATTTTAATCGGTTCGGGTTCCGGTTCGGGTTCTATCGATTCTGAAGGATAAGATTGGGCAAACGAGGCAAATTTATAGCGTTGAGGTTTTAAGTCTCTTTCTCTAGAGTCAGAACTCAAAATATTCGCTGTTATAAGAGGTTGAAAATTACTCTGATATAAGCTAGAATAAATCGAGGGTTCAGATAAGGATAGGTATCCTAAAGTTGTGATTTCAAAAATGGATTGAAAGAGAGGCATATTTGAATAACATCCCAGTTAATCATAAATCAATCCTAACGTGAGCTTGACTTTTTCTGAATCAGAAAATGAAGCCCTAATCATCATCTCTTTTTCAATCGGATTGAATCTTCATAAAAAACATAAAAAATCGTACCAAAATCAAATTAACTTGGTACTGAATGTCTATTATAGATAGGATATCATCAGATCGGCTGAACAGATTAAGAATGGTCAACTTGTTTAGCGCTACGTTCCAACAGAGACTCCTGTAAGTGATGTTCATGTTGACGTTCTTTTGCGGTCAACTCCTGTGCTTGTTGGTTAGTTTCCCCTGCAACATGGTGATCAACTTCCTTGTCCTTGTGGGCAAACCACTTCACAGATATTTTTGGAGTCCGTGTACAGACTTGTTGACTCAGACATCACGGAAGTAGCAAATCACTTGCTTGACATCCTCTCCGCCTTGAGGCGAAAGATTCCTGAATCTCACGATGCCCAGTTTTTGCTTCATCCACATCTGCGTATTTTATGAGTATTCTTTCACTTCTCTGGTGTCAGATCTATCGTTTTTTGCGTGTATAAAACCAGAAGCCAAAGGTAATTAATAAAATTACAATAACCAGTGTAGAAATTGGACTCAGAAATTGCTTAACTAAGGTGTAGTTATCTCCAAGCCAATAACCAATAATAGTTAAAAAGCTAATCCAAAGCGTTGTTCCCACAGTTGAGTAAACTAAAAAAGAAAATAATTGCATATTTTCTAATCCAGCAGGGATGGAAATATAAGTGCGAATTCCGGGAATGACTCGACCTAAAAGGACAACCCAATTTCCATAGCGATTAAACCATTCTTGAGAACGTTCAAGATCTTCTACAGAAAGAGTTAACCACTGACCTCGCAACTCAATCCATTTTCTCAGTTTCTTTTCTCCCCAATTCTTCCCTAAATAGTACCAGGGCAATGCGCCTAAAATTGAACCCACTACACCGGATAAAATTACACCAATAAAGCTAAGTTTTCCTTCGGCTATCGTAAAGCCAGCCAGGGGCATGATCACTTCTGAGGGAATTGGAGGTAAAATATTTTCTAATAACATGAGGAGGACGATTCCCATATACCCCCAATCCGCAATACCTTGAGTAATCCAGTCTAACATTAATTTTTGCTTGATACAGTGTGAGAATAAATCAGCCTAATATTATATCTTAAATGAAAAGATTAAACTATACATCTAACATTCGAGATAAAAATTTATTCCTTTTGATAGAGATTGTTGATCCGCTCAAAAGCTCAAACATCAAAGAGAAGCTATTCCTTGTGATAGACAAAAATATCAGCGTATAATTTTAGACTCTTTCAATCGAAATAAAAATAGAGTAAATCAACCCAAAGATTGAATCAATACTTTATTACTAACCGCTACTCTGATTACAGATAAGAGAGGTAATATTATGTATACAGGTGAAACAACGAGAGCAGTTGGATTATTTTCTAATCGCCGAGATGCTGAAGCCGCTTTATCTCGCCTCAGAGATATTGGCTTTAATATGGATAAAGTTTCTGTTGTGACCCGTCACGATAACGAGGGTAATATTGCCGACGCAGAAGTTGAACACAGTACAGGCGATCAAATCAAGGGAGGCGCTGGTGCGGGTGCAGTAGCCGGCAGTACCGCAGGCGGACTCATTGGTTTAGTGGGAAGCTTAGGAGTATTAGCAATTCCCGGAGTTGGACCCGTTGCAGAATTGGGTTTAATATTAGCAAATACCCTGCTTGGTGGCGGTATCGGTGCTGTCGGTGGTGGTTTAGTGGGTGCTTTAATTGGTTGGGGTTTACCCGAAGATCAAGCCCAATATTACAATTCTCGCGTCCATGAACATGGTGATTATTTAGTCTTAATGGAAGGCACAGATCAAGAAATTCGCAACGCCGAAGCCTTATTAAACGATTACAAAGTTCGAGATTTACATCTGTTTGGAATACCCGGAACCGTTGGCGATCGCCGAGTCAATCCTACTTATAACCGCTCGTTCTAGATGCGCGATAAAATCACCAATTTGATCCTAAAAACAACCCAAAGACTCGGTTTCTGAACGAAGCCGGGTTTTTAATCTTCCCCTCTCATCTCAACAATTCCCTCTCGGGGTAGAGGAATTAGATCGGCTTAATTTATTAAACTAAAGATTGTATATCCAAATTATTTTCGTTTATTCACGATCATAACGATTGTTGTATCAGTTAGTTAGGAAAGCTTAAAATGACTTCACTATCAAATGGTTCCAGTTCAAAACGAGTTGCCATTTTACTCGAAAGTGGTTTTGAGGACTCGGAATTTCAAGTTCCTTATACCGCATTACAAAAAGCAGGCGCAAACACCGTAATTGTGGGTTCTCGTATGAACGACGAATACGAAGGAAAGCAGGGTAAAGTCTCCGCTAAACCCGACGCAACCGCCGCAGAAGTTCGTTCAGAAGACTTTGATGCGATTTTCATCCCTGGCGGTGCCGCACCCGATAAAGTTCGTCGCAACCCTCATGCAGTCACACTGGTCATTGATGGTATGGCGCAGGGTTTACCCATCGCTGCGATTTGTCATGGCCCCCAAGTCTTAATTGATGCGGATGTCTTACGGGGTAAACAAGCAACAGGGTTTAAAGCCATTCGCAAGGACATCCAAAATGCAGGCGCAACCTACGTCAATGAACCTGTGGTTGTCGATAGCAACTTAATTACCGCTCGACAACCCAGTGACTTACCGATGTTTACAGTCACCCTACTCAGCTATCTCAATTTGGCTATAGAAGGCACAACATTACCCGACCCGACCACTCAGGCTTTTGAATGGTGGACATTGGGTGAAGCCTGGAAAGGATCGAGCAAAAATGATATTGTCAATGTACTCAATACCGCGATCGTCGGGGAACGTTATACCCTCGCCGCTTTTCAAGAGTACAGCAAGCAAGTTTCTGACCCGGACTTTGTGATTTTATTACGGGAAGCGATCGGTACAAAACAACGCCACATTGAATTATTAGAAGCGCGTCTGCGCGACTTTGGAGAACAGGTCACTTGGCAAGCGATGGGAAGCGAAGCCTTTGCCACATTACAAGGTTGGTTGCAGTCTAATAGCAGCGATCAAGATCTAATGCGGCGTGCTTTAGGCGACATCCAAACGGGTATTATTGATTCTTCTCATTTGTGTGTTCAAGTTACAGATCCGGCAACGGCATTTGTATTAGAAGAAATCGAAGAAAATCTTCGCAGACATGAAGAATTAATCGCAACCTTATATCGAACTCGGTTAGGTAACAATGTTCAAGCTCCCATGCCGACAACGATGGCAGTTATGAGCTAAAGGACTAATGCAATAGAGGAAAGTAGAGAAGGACTCTAGAAAATAATTGAGGTTAAATTTCTATTCTTTCTGCTTTCTTCTATTTGCCT
>CAZNCM010000011.1:11831-14316 GCA_964571155.1 uncultured Lyngbya sp.
GAAATGAATTTAGTCGATTTGATTGCAGTAGGTTTAGAAACGATTGTTATCGGGATCTTAACTTTACACTGTATTCAACGTCATTCTCTATTCCCTTCAGCTTTAATTTTACTCGGATTTTTATTTTTAATCTATAGCAGCAGTCTCACCGCATTAGCTGTTCCTTTCTTAAGCATTACCGCTTCCCGTGATTACTCTGAGAATGTGATTAAACCCCAGTTTGTAGAATACCTAACTCCCAAATATACGGGTATTCAGATGAGCAAAAAATTAAAATTAGATCGGGTCGAACAATCAACTCAACCCAACCGATCTCGATCTTTTTATTATCGTTAAAACTCTCAACCCAAAAATTAATTCAAAATCGCCTGTTCGACTTGAGTAGAGTTCAGTTCTCGCCCAATAAAAACTAAGCGCGTTTGACGAGGTTCATCGTTTAACCACAACCGATCATAAAACGAATCAAAGCGATTTCCCACCCCTTGCAAGACCATTCGCATCGGTTTATTCGGAACATCAACAAAGCCTTTAATTCGATAAATTTCTTGGTGTTGTACTAATTCTTTTAATTTTTCAATTAAAGCGGTCGGTTCAAAGGCTTGATCAACGATCAGCTGTACCGAATTAATATCATCATCATGATCGTGTTCTTCTTCGTGGTCATGATGACTCGGACGACTTTCTAAATGATCTTCTACTGCTGCATTAAACCCGAGCAAAAGATTCGTTTCTACATCTCCTTGTTGACAAGCAACAACCTTCACACCAGGGGGAAGTTCTCGGCTTAACCATTCTCGCACTTTTATTAATGAAGCTTGATCAATTAAGTCCGTTTTTGTTAATAAAACCAGATCCGCACAAGCCAATTGATCTTCAAATAATTCTTCAATTGGAGTTTCATGTTCTAAATTCGGATCGGCTTGACGTTGAGCTTCTAAAGCCTCCAAATCTCCCACTAAAGTTCCCTCTGCTAAAGCTTGAGCATCGACAACAGTGAGAACACCATCAACTGTGGCACTATTGCGAATTTCCGGCCAGCGAAAGGCTTGAACTAAGGGTTTAGGTAAAGCTAATCCAGAAGTTTCTACCAGTATACAATCGATGCGATCGCGGCGTTTAAGAAGTTCTTGCATCGTGGGATAAAATTCTTCTTGAACGGTGCAGCATAAACAGCCATTGGTGAGTTCTACAATATTATTTTCAGGGGATTCATCTTCTTCACAAACTTGACAAGAACGTAACAGTTCTCCATCAATTCCCACTTCTCCAAATTCATTGACTAAAACAGCAATTCGGCGTCCTTGATTATGTTGGAGGAGATGACGAAGTAGAGTTGTTTTTCCGGCGCCTAGAAATCCAGTAACAACGGTAACGGGTATTTTGTGCATCGTGAGTATTTGGAGTTAAAGTTTAGGGAGATTATTACATTGCTAAGAATGAATTCAGTTATAAAGACGGAAATTCACTCCCAAGTCAATGATTTAGGGTGAACTTTCTTGACTTTCAGAAGGAGTTTCTTCTGGGGATGGGGTGACACTCGGTAGACTATTGTCTTTAATGTTGACAAAAATATCATAACGAGTGCTGCGATCGCTAACCACTGCGGCTTTTACCCCAATCGCTTGTATCGCATTCACCCAAACCGCTTGTGCAGGTGGAAGCTGAGGTAAAGACAGATTACGGCGATCAAACACTTGTTCGACATCCACAAAAAAACTGCCATTATTCGGACTCAATTCGGTGGGTACTGTTTCTCTAAATAAAGAATCGGAGGGAATCGCATTCTGGGGTTCCGGTAAAATTTGATTGGCAATCGGCGCCCCTAAAGTTGCAAATAATACATCTTCCTCTAACCAACCTCGAATCACGCTAAAACCCCCATAAGGAGAAGTCCACTTCACCACAGGTTGGCCTTGGAGTTGGGCGGGTTGTATCTGAAAATCTTTAGACTTCATCGCCGCATCCAACTTTTCTAGGGCTGTTTCTGCGGCTTGGCGATCTCTCGTTTCCACCATCAAAGCCAATCCCGCCGAAAACTTTTGGGGGGTTTGTTTATTCGGAATTGCCGGAATCAACGCCAGAGAAAATTCTCCATCCATCCAACTCAAAAAGTCCTTTTCCAAATCCATCTGGGTCGCCTGTTTCAAGCTAGAACTGAGAGCTTCTGGATTAAAAGGAGCAATCGGATTAGAAGCAGCATCTTTGCTATAATCTTGCCAAAGTTGTTGTAAATTTCCCCCCACCATGACCATCATTGCATTATCAGGAATCCGTTCCAGCATTTCCTGAGATTGATTTTCAACGATGAGAGTTTTCTGACTACTGGGTTTATACCAAGAAATCCCTTTGAAATTAATGCCATTTGATTCTAAAACAACACTACTGACAAACCCTTGATGCTGCTGTAATTTCTCTAGATTTTCGGGAGGAATAGGTTGGGCGGAGGTAAAAGAAGCCACACTCGCCGCCACCGGAATATTGAGAT
>CAZNCM010000011.1:14326-15873 GCA_964571155.1 uncultured Lyngbya sp.
AAACTTCCGCAAAAGATCTGGAGGTTTGAACTTTTTCAACCGCGTTGACATAGCCGGGGGTTTTGGCAATTGAAGCTTCGCCTCGAAAAGTATCAATTGTGCGATCAGTGGCGTTAGCATCAGTCGTAACCAGCAAAAACTTTTCACCCAAAACCGCGATCGAGTAATTTTGAGTCGGTAAGCCTTGAGTTTCAATAATTTCAATTCCCCGATAGGTTCGTTGGCTGATATCGCCTTCTGTCAACAATTTGGGTTGGGCCAAAACTTCCTGTGCTTTTTGGGGATTGGCAATCGGAAAAACCATCACCATTGCGGGTTCTGTCGGAGAAGAAGGGGGCGAGTCGGGTTTGGGTAGCGTTCCAGACGTAATGGTTTGATGAGGCAACCAGGCCACCATGACTTCATCTCCGACCCACGGTTGAATGTCTGCTTGGTAGTCAAAACCGCTATCGGTAAATAAGCGATCGCGCCAGTCTTGGATAGTTTTGTTGAGGGCGGCTTTGGACTCGGCGGTGCCATATTCGCGCAGTTTTTCCCATTGTTTGGGTTCGGTAGAGAACGAAACCGCCATCATTGCATCAGTCGGCACGATGTTTGCCCCAATCGGAACATTTTCGAGGGCTTTTCTCGAAAGTACAAAGTAGTAGGTCGCGACTCCCCCGGCAATCAGAAGAGCAGCCGCTCCCAGTGTCAACCAGAGGGATGATTTGTTTTTGTACATCATGGAGAGCAACGATGACGTTTGATAATGGTCTTTAATCTCCCAAACTATCACATATCAAAGTGAGGTTTGGCAAGATGTTAGGTGCATCAGTCGGGAACAGCTCATTTGCCAGGGAGTCGCGAAAAAACGGGTTACGGGTTAGGGGTTACGGTAAATTGCCTTTTGCCTCCGGCTGTTTGCCTTCTTTAACGTCTGGGTTCTGTTTTAAGTCCGAAAAGTCTTCAAACCAACCCCTTCGCTGAAAGAACAGAAATAGACTGACTCCGATGGTGAGCATCACAGCCAAACAAACGGGATAACCCCAATACCACTCTAACTCGGGCATATTCCAGGGAGACGCTTCGGGATTGAAGTTCATCCCATAGACTCCCGCAATGAACGTCAGGGGAATAAAAATAGTCGAAATGACCGTGAGAATTTTCATAATCTCATTCATTTTATTGCCCATTGTGGACATATAAATGTTGATCAGATCGGAAGACAGCTCACGATTGGTTTCGAGCATATCTCGAATATTAATAGTGTGATCATAGCAGTCTCGTAGATACACTCGAACTCGTTTGCTAATCAAGCGTGTCCGATCGCGAACTAAGATATTAATGGCGTCTCGTTGCGACCAAATTGCCCGCCGCAAAACCAACATTTCTTGCTTGACTTCATAGATTTGCCACAAGGTATGATTACTGGGTCTAAACAGCACTTCATCTTCGAGTTCTTCGAGGTGATCGCTGTAATATTCAATCACTGGAAAAAAGCCATCAATAATGGCATCTAAAATCGCATAGGCCAAATAATCGGCTCCATGCTTACGAATGCTCCCGTG
>CAZNCM010000011.1:15883-19440 GCA_964571155.1 uncultured Lyngbya sp.
GGTTGTAAACAGTCGTATCGGGGTTCTTCTTGAACCGTAATCAGGTAATTGTCCCCTAAAATCAAACTCACCTGCTCTCGATGCAGCGTCTTTGAGTCAGGTTTGAGTAAGACCATCCAGGCGACAATTACAATTTGGTCAGGATTTTCATAATAGACGACTTTCGGACGTTGAGGAATATTAACCACGTCTTCTAAAGCCAAAGGATGAAATTGAAAAATCTGCGACATCTGTCGCCACGTTTCTGTATTTCCTAGTCCTTGAATATCCAACCAACTCACCGTTTCCGATTTCAAGTAGGGAATACAGTCTTGAGGTTGATTGAGTTTGACTCGATTTGCTTTGTTGAAATTATAGTCAGTTAAGACAATTTCCGGTGCGGGGTCATCCGGTTCAAGGTCTAGTGTTCCAGGTAAAGTTCCGGGTTCGTCGTAGAAATAGTCGAAGTTTGAGTCTTCTTCCTCTGCTGACGAATGTCCCGTTGGTGGAGAAGGAGTCAGACTATGTGACATACAGTTGAGTTCTCACGGGTTGATCGGAGATTTTCGTTGGGGCTTTCTGGTTTTTGATCCGGTACAGAACGAGTAACCGCCCAGTGAAAACAAGATCATATTGTTTGTGGTTTCAAAACTCTCTAGCCTGGGCTAGACCGCTTTAAACTGGGGTTGTTTCTGCACATATTCAAGCAGGCCTTCACAGGCATCGAGTAGAATATCAATCACCTGATTGAACCCCTCCGGGCCACCGTAATAGGGATCGGGAACTTCTTTGACATTGTGATGGCGACAGAACTCACACATCAACTTCACTTTGTCTGGATATTGACGATCCGAATCAAGGCGAACAATCGATTCATAGTTGTCGTAATCCATCGCCAAAATCAAATCAAACTTCTCAAAGTCCTCTCGTCTAAACTGACGGGCTTGACCTTTGAGCAAGATCCCTCGTAATGAAGCGGCTTTTGTCATACGAGCATCGGGGGGACTTCCGATGTGATAACTAGAAGTCCCGGCTGAATCACAGAGAATGTCATGACTGAGATCAGCGAGTTCAATCTGGTGATTCATAATATTTTCTGCCGAGGGAGAGCGGCAAATGTTCCCTAGACAGACAAATAGTAACTGATAAGGCATTGATTTGAGCTACCCTTGAGAAATTACATTCCGGGCAAGTTAAGTCCCCCTGTTAATTCTTCCATCCGTTGTCGCATAGTCGCAGTGGAATTCTCATAGGCCGCTTGTGTTGCTTCTAAAACCATTGCCGACACCACTTCTGCCCCTTCACCCATAACATCAGGTGAGATTTCTACCCGACGGGGTTCTTGGTTGCCACTCAGGTAAACCTTCACTAAGCCACCTGCGGCTTCCCCAGGAATTTCTAACTGATCCAATTCTTCTTGAAGCTTTTTCGCTCCTTCTTGAACCTGTTGAGCTTTTTTGAAAGCCTCGGCGAGTTCTTTCATTTTGCCCATGCCGAAGCCAAATCCTTGTCCTTGCTTTGTCATAATTTAATGCTTTAGCGTCCTGAACGCTTCCAAGTTGTACTTAATCTTTTCAGAAAACTTTGAGTCTGGCACTCTGGTATTTTCTCTAATTCTGAAGAAAACTGCAACAGTTAAGAGCTAGATCTAGCTTTAGATCGGGTTGAGGATGCTTTCCCCAACGCATGACATTATAGAGCCAAGTTTCACCGAAAACATCAAAACCTAATCCATTTTGAGTTCAAACGATTCAGTTCAGAGTTTTTTGTACCTTCACGCACACCATCAACCCCAAATTCCGTTTGTAAGTGCTATTTTTCGTCTATTCTCAAGTTGACAATGATAAGTCAATTCTAGTGATTGAGGATCGATAGTCTTACAAAAGTGAATTGGGGAGTACCCCCTATGATCAAGCTTAAGAGACTGTCTGCAATGATAAGTCAATTTTATCGTATTTTTCCCGCAACGATCGGCAAATTCCCTGGGAAAGAAGTCAGTTGAGCGTGCAATCGAGTTGATAGAGTGAAGCTAGAATCCTAAACTGGCTTTTAAGAATGTTGAAACTCGCCGATAATCCTCACTTCGGGTTCGAGTAGGTAAGACCAACGCTGTTCAACTTGTTCTTGGACATGGCGAATGAGTTGGAAAATCTCAGTCGCGGTTGCACCGCCACAATTGACAATAAAATTAGCATGACGTTCAGCCACTTGAGCGCCGCCAATTTGGTATCCTTTTAAACCCGCTTGTTCAATCAGCCAACCGGCAGGTTTGGGGCCAGGGTTACGAAAAACACTGCCACAACTGGGCAGATGGTAAGGCTGAGAACTTCGGCGCCGTCGCAGTTGGTCAGCAGTCTCAGCTAAAACTTGAGCGGGGTCTGCTCCGGGTTGTAACGCGAAAGTCGCCTGTAGGACAACGCGATCGCTATTTTGTAAATTAGACGTTCGATAGCGATAGGCCAAGTCTTGAGGAGTCAAAACTTCAAGTTGTCCAGAGCGAGAAAGCACTTCAGCTTGAACCAAAATCTCGGCGGTACTGCTCCCATGAGCGCCCGCATTCATCACCACAGCACCGCCAACGGTGCCGGGAATACCGACTGCCCATTCTAAGCCTTGCCATCCCAAGCGAGCCGCTTTCCAAGCCAAGCGAGGCAAGGATTCTCCGGCTGCGACATGAAGTTGTCCAGTGGCTAAATCAAAGTGGGTGTGGCGCAAGCTCCGGGTACCGATGACTAATCCGGATAAACCCTGATCGCTGATTAGAAGATTTGATCCTCCTCCGAGTAAGGTCGCTGAAAGTCCTTGTTCGGCTGCCCATGCTAAACTCGCTTGCATTTCATCAAGATTTTTGGGGGCGACATACCATTCAGCCGGGCCACCCACACGGTAGGACGTATGAGAAGCTAAAGAAACTTTTGATTGAATCAAACAGTCTTTTCCTAGCAAGGAAATGGAGCGAGGAACTGCTGGGCAATTTGCTCCGGAACCCGACTGTTGATCAAGCTGACCTGGAGAGTCGTAGGAAAGCGTCATAACCATAACAAATACAACAAAATGCTTATTCTTAATCGAAACAACAGCACCATTACGAGCCGATTGACCCCATCGAGCGAGCCGATTGGGGCTGCTGCTCAATCTGAGGGAATGGGTGATTTTGATAGAATGCGATTACCTCGGGGATAATTTTGTTGAGGTTGCCTGCCCCTAGAAAGAGAGCTAAATCACCGGGAGCGAGAATTTCACTCAATAGGGTTTTGACAGACTCCAACGATTGTCGGTAGTAAACTTGAGGGTGATAGGTTCCAATGGCATCGGCTAATTGTTGTCCATTGATTTGACCTGTGTTCGCTTCACCGGCACTATAAATGTCCGTCAGTACCACCAGATCAGCCTCCGCAAAGCACTGGGAGAATTCTGACAAGAAAGTTTGAGTCCGGCTATAACGATGAGGTTGAAAGATCGCCACAACCCTTTGAACAGGGATATTTGTTGAGGGGCCAGAGCCTTTACGAAGGCGAGCGGCGCCTAAAGTGGCTCGAATCTCACTGGGATGATGAGCATAGTCATCGACAAATAGG
>CAZNCM010000011.1:19450-21035 GCA_964571155.1 uncultured Lyngbya sp.
TCAAAGCGTCGTTTTGCCCCTTCAAAGGTAGAGATGGCTTGGGCGATTGCCGAAAATTCCAATCCCACAAGTCGGCCAACGGCGACAGCAGCCAGAGCATTTTGGAGGTTGTGTTGACCCAGTAACTTAACGTGTAACTGACCCAACAGTTGACCCCGTTCCCACACTTGAGCCAGAGAACCCTCGGAGCCATACTCGACTGCATCTACAGTGTAATCGGCTCCCGAGTTGGGGTCTAAGCTATAGCTAATTTGAGGTTGAATCCGCTCTCGAACCGTGGCACAGTCAATACAGCCAATCAAGGTTTGACAATGCTCGGTAAAGGTTTCAAAGGTAGAAACGACTTGATCTAGGGTTTGATAATGATCGGGGTGATCAAGTTCGATGTTGGTGATAATTCCAATCGCGGGGGCAAACTTAACTAGAGAGCCATCCGATTCATCCGCTTCAGCTACGAGATAGGGACTCTGACCGACACGGGCGTTACCTTCCCAGGCATTAACTTCTCCGCCGACTAAAATCGTTGGATCGAGGCCCGCTTCCAGCATCATATAGGCAATCAGGCTACTGGTGGTTGTTTTTCCGTGAGTTCCCGCCACTGCAATACTTTGGTATTCGCCGATCAGGGCACCTAGAATGTCAGAACGATGAAAGATCGGACAACCTAAAGTTTGAGCCGCTTTGTACTCTGAGTTTTCGGGATGAATCGCGGTTGAACAGACGACTTGGGGTAATGGCATCGATGATGGCATCCCTACACCATTAGCCTCAACTGCTTCAGATGATACCTCGACGGCTGGCTTTGAGCCGTTAGTCTGCCCCAAGTTTAAGCTTTTTGGGGTGCTGTTTGAATCGATTTGAGTTTGAAAAGCCTCAAAATTGCTGGCTTCTTGGCTCCAAAAAATATGGACGCCCAAGGCTTGCAAACGCCGGGTAATATGGGTCGTTTGTAAGTCCGAGCCATAAATTGGCAGGTTGCGCTTTGCTAGAATATAGGCGAGAGCAGACATTCCGATTCCACCAATCCCGATGAAATGAAAGGGTCTGCCACTGAAATCAACAGAACTAGGCATTTTAGCTCCTTAACCACACCACACCACGCCAATAACAGGCGATATCATATCAAGAATTGTTTTTTCCCGATACAGTTCGGTAAATATTTCTCAAGAAGCATTCTACGCCATCCTTCACGTATAGGGGGCGAAATGCTGTAGTAGTTGTATACTATATCCCTTGTGTCTAAGCAAATACCGGATTTCTCTCGATCAAATTTAGAGGGGACGGCAATGGGACAATGGGGTGAAGAATCTGTTTCCGGGGTCTGATGCCGTTGAATTGCTCGGGGTTTTGTCCGGTCAAACTCTCTCCTATAGGGGGTTAGAGTGTTCTGTCGGTTTCGAGTGATCCGATTAAAATCAGAAGTTTGGAAAGCTAAACGTAAGAATGGATCAGCCTTTACGGTATGATTGGGGTCATTAGAAACCTAAATCATAAAAGGCTCGTGCCTGAGTTGGGCAATGCCATTGTTAGGAGGAACAAGGTGATTAAAGTCGCAATCAATGGTTTTGGACGGATCGGACGCAAC
>CAZNCM010000011.1:21045-37340 GCA_964571155.1 uncultured Lyngbya sp.
CAACTTTGTGCGTTGCTTATTGACTCGCGAGAATAGCAATCTGGATCTGGTCGCCATCAATGATACCTCAGACCCGAAGACAAATGCTCACTTGTTGAAGTATGATTCGATGCTGGGGACTCTCAAAGATGTTGATATTAAAGCCGATGAAAACTCGCTGACTATCAACGGTAAAACAGTTAAGTGTGTCTCTGATCGCAATCCCCTCAATCTACCCTGGGCTGATTGGGGTGTGGATTTGATTATCGAATCGACTGGTGTGTTTGTCACCGAAGAAGGTGCTTCTAAGCACTTACAAGCGGGGGCTAAGAAGGTGTTGATTACAGCCCCTGGTAAAGGCGGAAAGATTGGGACTTTCGTGATGGGGGTTAACGACAATACCTACAAGCACGAAGACTACAATATCGTCAGCAACGCCAGTTGTACCACGAACTGTCTCGCTCCTTTTACCAAGGTGCTACACGAACACTTTGGCATTATTAAAGGGACGATGACAACGACCCACAGCTACACTGGAGATCAACGCATTTTAGATGCGAGTCACCGGGATTTACGTCGGGCGCGGGCTGCTGCGATTAACATCGTACCGACTTCGACAGGTGCTGCTAAAGCGGTGGCGTTGGTTATTCCTGAAATGAAGGGTAAACTCAACGGTATTGCCATGCGTGTACCGACTCCAAATGTTTCTGTTGTAGACTTGGTGGTTCAAGTCGAGAAGAAAACATTTACTGAAGAAGTCAATCAAGTTTTACAAGAAGCAGCCGAAGGCCCTCTTAACGGTATTCTCGAATATAGCGATCTCCCTCTGGTTTCCAGTGATTATCGCGGACGAGATGCTTCCTCTATCGTCGATGCTAGTTTGACGATGGTTATGGATGGTGACATGGTGAAGGTCATTGCTTGGTATGACAACGAGTGGGGCTATAGCCAACGGGTTGTAGACCTGGCTGAGTTAGTTGCCAAACATTGGCCAGCAGCCTAGAAAGAACTTGGGATTAGGAATTAGGAATTGGGAATTAGTGATCAAGGATAAATTTTACTTGTTCCTTCCTATTCCATATTCCCGGTTCTTGGCTTGACGATTGAGTTTTTTAATTGAAAATTAATGTTCTCAACCCATAGAACATTCAAAAATGTTTAAATCCTTTGTTAAGAACAAGGGGGGTTTCCGTCTGAGGTTGCGTCTGATCAACTAAAAGAATTTGGGGGTCAGTGGTTGTTGTTCCGACAACTGCTGCCCCCGTTCCCAATTTCTGCACGAACTGTTCAGCCAAGGCCATCGGAAGACACAACACCAACTGAAAATCTTCGCCCCCATACAGCGCCCAGTTTAGGGCTTCAGAGGGAGAAACAAGCTGTTGTAAAGCTTCTGAAAGCGGAATTTGATGGCTTTCTATTCTCGCCCCCACTTGACTCGCTTGACAGATTTGTACAACCGCATCGGCTAAACCATCACTACTATCCATTCCCGCAACCGTGATTTCATCCGGGAGAATTTCTTGTAAAATAGCGATCGCATCGAGTCTGGGTAAGGGTCGTTGATGAGCTTGAATCAGGGATGAACGTTGGATTTCGCTTAAAGATTGTCCAAACTCTGGCTTCAGCAATATTTCTAACCCCGCCCGCGAATCTCCGTGTACTCCGGTGACAACAATCGCATTTCCCGCTTGGGCTGTATTCCGACGAATAACAGACTGAGGATCAACCTGTCCAAAGGCGGTAATGGAAACGCAACGCACTTTTGACTGACAGACATCTCCCCCCACGATAGGCGTATCAAAAGGTTCCAAACATTCAGACATTCCCTGATAAAACTCCTCAACCCAACGCACAGGTGTATTCCCTGTTAACCCCAACGCTACCGTAATTCCCAATGGAGTCGCCCCCATCGCCGCAATATCCGATAAATTCGCTGCTGTCGCCCGCCAACCCACATCACTAGCAGAAGTGGTGCGATCGCTAAAATGCACCCCATCAACTAACATATCTGTTGTAACAACTAAGGATTCATCCGGTTTCGAGGTAATAATCGCTGCATCATCTCCAACCACTTCTTGTGGACAAAAACGCTTGACTATTGCTAATAAGCCTTGTTCGCCAATATCTTGAACGTTCATCGCTAAAGAAATAACTTTTCCTGATACGATATTGCTGAATTCCTCAAATTTTAAGGAATGGATAAAAATTGATCAAAAAAGAGAATCAATGTTCAGCAGGGCTAACTTCTAAAAAAGGATTGATTATCTCTGCTGTCATTTATTCGTAATTTTCTGTAAAGTTTTAGGGGTCAACTCCAATGGTATCCTCATTAGAGAGGAGTTAGAGACATTCCACTAGAACGCTTCTACTCTTTTGTACTAAATTCTCTACAAACAAATCTATGAGATTGCCTGATGGCCCCAGGCTACCTGCGTTACTCCAAACTTTAAAAATTATCGCCCAACCTACCCAATTTTTAGAACGGTGTGCGAACCAATTTGGAGACTGTTTTACGTTACGGGTACTGGGTTTTAACTCACCTCCAATTGTCTTTTTTAGCAACCCTGAAGCCATTGAAGCCATTTTGACCACCGATGCGGATAAATTTGAACTGGGCAAAATTACACACGTCTTTCAACCGTTAACGGGATCTCAATCCTTAATTATGCAACAGGGCAAATGTCATCAACGTCTGCGTCAATTATTGATGCCTCCTCTGCATGGTAAACAACTTCTCGCCTACGGTCAAACCATTTGTAATTTAACGCTAAAAGCAACTCAAAATTGGTCGCCGGGTGATTTTGTTTCAATTCGAGATTATACCTCAGAAATTGCCTTAGAAGTGATTTTGCAAGTCGTTTTAGGACTGAAAGAAAATCGCCGTTATTTTCAACTCAAACATCTAATTGAACCCTATTTAGAAAGCGTCAATCAACCCCTCAACTCAATTCAGTTTTTCTTACCCCCATTACAACAAAATATAGGCAACTGGAGTCCTTGGGGAAAATTCATCCAACAACGACAACAAATAGATGATTTAATTTACGCTGAAATAGCCGAACGTCGGACAAAACTACTCGGGGAAGATGTTCTTTCACTACTCATTTCGGCTAAAGATGAAGCTGGAAAAGGCTTAACTAATCAAGAACTTAGAGATCAACTCATTACGTTATTACTATTAGGGCATGATACCACAGCATCAGCTTTGGCTTGGGCGTTTTATTGGATTCATCGCTATCCAAAAATTCTCGATCAATTAGTCGAAGAATTAAACAGTTTGGGCGAAAATCCAGATCCAATGGAGATCGTAAAACTCCCTTATCTAAATGCCGTTTGTCAAGAAACATTACGCATTCATCCCATTGCACTAATTTCTCAGCCAAGAGTTGTTAAAGAAACCGTAAAAATCGAAAATTATCAGTTTAAACCCGGTACAATATTAGTACCTTGCATTCATTTAGCACATCATCGGGATCAAGTTTATCCCAACTCCAAACAGTTTAACCCAAATCGTTTCCTCCAGCGTAAATTTTCACCTTATGAATATTTACCCTTTGGAGGTGGAAGTCGTAGCTGTATTGGAATGGCACTTTCTGAGTTTGAAATGAAGCTAATTTTAGCAACAATTTTGTTAAACTATCAGTTGGCTTTCAATCAAACTCATGTTGTTAAGCCGATGAGACGGGGAATTACTATCGTTCCTTCGAGTAATTTTAGACTCACAGTTTTAACGGGAATACAAACCCGGATTTCAACAAAAGCAGTCAACCGCTAAACTCAAATTAAGCAACTAAAACTCTAATTATGACAACAAAACTAATTACAGACAGTCATCAAAATAAACTGTGGTTAGCTGCAATTAAACCCCCAATGTACAGTGTGGCAATTATGCCAATATGGTTAGGAACAGCAATTGCTTGGTTTGAACAACAATCGATTAATTGGGGAGTTTTTACCACGTTTGTTAGTGCGGCTATTTTAATCTTAGCCTGGGAAAATATTCATAATGATGTGTTTGACTCAGAAACAGGAATTGATAAAAATAAAGCCCATTCTTTAGTTAATTTAACCCAAAAAAAGAACTTGGTTTTTGCTATTGGTTTATTGTGTTTAACGGTTGGAATTCTGGAAATATTATTGATTTGTTGGTGGCAAAAAGATTTTACAGTCATTGGTTTAATTTTGGGTTGTTGTTTCCTGGGATATGCTTATCAAGGGCCTCCTTTTCGTTTGGGTTATCAAGGTTTGGGCGAATTTCTCTGCTTTTTTGCCTTTGGGCCGTTGGCGGTTTCTGCGGCTTATTATAGTCAAACTCAGAGTTGGTCAAGTGTGAGTTTTGCGGCTTCTATTATTCTCGGAATTTCGACGAGTTTAATATTATTTTGTTCCCATTTTCATCAAGTCGAAGATGATTTAGCTGCGGGAAAATATTCCCCAATTGTGCGTTTAGGAACACAAAGATCCGCCCAACTTTTGCCTGTTTTTTGTGGTATAATCTTTACGATTACCGGAATTGGTGTGATGTTAGGAACGTATCCCATTTGGACATTATTGAGTTTTGCGGGTTTACCTGCTGCAATTAAACTCTGTCGTCACGTTGGTTTAAATCACGATCAACCGGAGTTAGTTAGTAACTGTAAATATATTGCAGTTTCCCTGCATTTTTGGAGTGGGTTGCTATTAGGATTAGGGTTTGTGATTCATTTCTAGGTTCATCGGTGTGATTTTCCCAATTCTTCTAATTTTTCAGAAACAATTTCTTTAAAATAGAGTCAGACTCATAAACTGCCGAATGAACCTTATCAATAGGCAGTTTTATTTAAAATCTGGGAGAAAAATACAATGAAAACTATCCTCAAATCTAGCTTGGCGTTGTTATTGTTTGCGAGTGTATCTGCTTGTACTCCCCAATCTTCTGTAAGTAATACTTCTGGAGAAACCATCAATTCTCAAACCAGTCAAACTGAAAGCAATTCTTCTAATATCACACCTGTAACAGAGGTTGCAACTGTTCCTCAAGTTGAAGGGTTTACGATGGATGAGTTATTTGATATTGGAGGTGGAGGTTGTGGGATGAGTCTGTCGAAAGCCGGAAATAATCCTCCCGAAGGAACACTCTTTTTTAATGGAATGGATGAAAATTCAACTCTAATGAAAATTAACGGTGAATGGGTTAAATTCCAGCGAACCGAAGCAACGGGAGAAGATTTTTATGGACAAAAAAACTCACAAACGTTTGTCAGCGAAGATGGAGAAATTGAGGTAAAAGTTGATGTGGAACTGGGGGAAAAAGGAGAAATTGAATCTGTAGAAATTCCGCAGGGAACCCTACAAATTGAACAAGCGGGTGAAACGGTAGAAATTCCCGTTGTTGGGGATGCGGGATGTTAGAGAGACAGAGAATCAATTCTCTGGCTAAAAGTTCAAGTCCTCTGGAGAGGACTACTTTATCTGTCATTCTGAATACAGCGAAGAATCTCTAACAAACTTTAATTTTTATTTGGTTTTATCGTCCACTTAACCAGTTTTGCAGTAGACTAACTAGATTAGGTTGATCGGGAAAACCCGCTAAAGGAGATTCGATTTTTTGAGTCGTAATAAAGTGACTGCGGACGAAAGGACTTGAACCTTCACATCTTACGATACTAGAACCTAAATCTAGCGCGTCTACCAATTCCGCCACGTCCGCTGGTTGCTAGTATTTCATTATAGCACACCTGAGTGCAGAAGTTGCAATAAATTTGGGGGAAGATAGAAAGGGCTGAAGCCACAAGGTTTCAGGCGGAAAAATGGGATCACTTTTTATTGAGAACAAATAGATTAATGGACAATCTACTGATGAGAGGATTAAGTTGAGTTTTTCATTCGGATCAAAAACTCGCAATCCATCTTTAAAATGTACTACTATAAAATGAGTTGTGAAAAACTATTGAGCTAAAATTAAATCCCTTCCTGATCGGAAATGTATATAGGTTACAAGTTGTCAAATCTGAGTACAGAACTTCAAGCCAAATTTGTATTCTCGAATGGCACCCAAACTCAAAAAATAAAGAATTATTACAAACTCTAGACTAGATTTCAATCAACCTGTACTCAACAGTGAAATAGACAAAAAAATAAGGACTGAGCAGATCACCCAGTCCCTTAAAACTACCCTCAAGTCTTTCTTGTCGATAAGGAACAAACAAACGCATTCATTCCTCCAAATTGTCACACGCAGCAACTCCGTTAAACGACTATCTTTAGATAGACTTTGCCATTTTGCTTTCTCTGTCCCAAGTAAGATCAATTGAATCCTCTTTTCGAGTCAGCCGTTCTTTCCAATACTGCACACCTCAAACCGTCAACGCTGTAACAGAGGGAGAAACAGTTTGTAATAGTTCTTCACTGTTGCTGTTTTCCAATAGCAGACAAGCTTTCTAAACCCTTCGCCTCAATATCAAAAGTGATGAGTGGCTGAGAATGAGACAAAATAATCTCGTAATTTAGTAGGATTAGATCCTGACAAAAATCAACAGCAATCTACTCAGTCTCAAGACTATGGAACAACATCAGAAGTCAACGGTCGTGATTACCGGAGCCTCCTCTGGAGTGGGTTTACAAGCCGCAAAAGCTTTGACTAAAAAAGGCTGGTATGTGGTGATGGCTTGTCGGAATTTGGAGAAGACGGAAAAAGCGGCTCAAGCTGTAGGAATACCTGCTGACACCTATACTATCATCCCTCTCGACTTAGCCTCCTTAGAGAGTGTTCATCAGTTTGTCAAGACATTTCGTGAAAGCGGTAAGTCTCTGGATGCTTTAGTTTGTAATGCTGCGGTTTATCTTCCCCTAGAGAAGGAACCCCAACGCAGTGCAGATGGATATGAATTGAGTGTGGCGACGAACCACCTCGGACATTTTCTGCTGTGTAACCTGATGTTAGAGGATTTGAAGCATTCGGCGACTTCTGAACCTCGACTGATTATTCTCGGAACTGTTACCGCCAACCCCAAAGAATTAGGCGGAAAAATTCCAATTCCTGCACCTCCCGATTTAGGAAATATGCAAGGATTGGAAGCGGGTTTCAAAGCCCCAATTGCCATGATTGATGGTAAAAAGTTCAAATCAGGTAAAGCCTACAAAGACAGCAAACTTTGTAATGTTTTAACCATGCGGGAGTTACATCGTCGCTATCACGAATCAACAGGAATTGTGTTTAGTTCTCTGTATCCCGGTTGTGTCGCTACAACAGCTTTATTTAGAAATCATTATCCTCTGTTTCAAAAGATTTTCCCTTGGTTCCAAAAAAATATTACAGGCGGATATGTCTCGGAAGAACTTGCCGGGGAACGAGTCGCAATGGTGGTGGCTGACCCCGAATATAATACCTCTGGCGTGTATTGGAGTTGGGGAAATCGACAAAAAGAAGGTCGGAAATCTTTTATGCAAGAAGTTTCTAACGAAGCCCTTGATGATAATAAAGCCCAAAAATTGTGGGAACTGAGTTCCAAGTTGGTTGGATTGGCATAAGTTTTAGCCATGAAGTTGAATTTTAAAGGCTTATAGCGATCACATTTTTACTCTGGTTTAAAGTTTGACGATTTTAATATTGTGTTTTCACTAACACCAATTTTTGCTAAACTTTTAGAGGCTCAGGTTGAATCGCTTGAGCCTTTTTATATTCCCATTTCGGGTTAGATTTCATAGAATCATAATGCCGATCAGAGATTGAAACGGGGCAATCATCCCCTAAAATAGACTACAAACCTCGGTAAACTTAGAGCAATGAATTCCCCCTCTCTCCGAACATTAGGTGTTCCTCCCAACGCTTGGGGGGTCAATGATGCGATCGCCGATCTGACTCGTCTCGGGATTGAACCTCAACCGATCACCCTCGCGACTGAAACCAAAACTCTGCGACTAGATCTGGCCAAAACTGCTATCTTAGTCATTGATATGCAGAATGATTTTTGTCATCCTGACGGTTGGTTAGCCCATATTGGAGTCGATGTCACACCCGCCCGTCAACCCATTGAACCCTTACAGAACCTTCTTCCCGTGTTGCGATCGGCAAATGTTCCTGTGATTTGGGTGAACTGGGGAAATCGGCCTGATTTACTCAATCTAAGTCCTGCCACACTTCATGTTTATAATCCTACCGGCGAAGGAGTGGGTTTAGGTGATCCATTACCGAAGAATAATTCACCTGTTTTAGAAGCGGGAAGTTGGGCGGCTTCAGTCGTCGATGAACTCGAACACAAACCCCAAGATATTCGGGTGGATAAATACCGCATGAGTGGATTTTGGGATACACCGCTTGATAGTATTTTACGGAATTTAGGTAAAACAACGTTACTTTTTGCCGGGGTTAATGCCGATCAATGTGTGATGGCGACGTTGCAAGATGCTAACTTTTTGGGCTATGACTGTATTTTAGTTAAAGATTGTACCGCCACAACTTCACCGGAATATTGTTGGCAAGCAACGCTTTATAATGTTAAACAATGTTTTGGTTTTGTGTGTGACTCAGAAGGGATTTCACAAGCAATTGCCCAACTTTAAACCCGATAATTTTAAAGCGGCTTAGATCAGTTTATATCCAACCCGACGAGCGCGATCATTATTTGTTTCAATTATTTCTTTTGACCCCAGAGTGTTGGGAATAAACCCACGAAGAATAAGGCGACTAAAGCCGAAGGTTCAGGAACTTCTTGGGCGACTTCGAGTTCCGTGTCGATCAATTCATTCGTTACGATTAAGTTTTTCCCCTTGTCGGAATTATCAGCCAGTTCAGATGTAATACTGGTGATATCGAGATCAAGATCAGACATGATATTGCTGTCTAAAGTGAATTCCTCCTCGCTGACAACAGGTTGATCAAATCTTGTGTCTTCATCATTAAAAAAAGTCGCAGCCTGGGCTGGCTTCCAGGGGAGAGAGAAAACTAAAGCCCCCGTTAATACAATGTACCACGGTTTGAAAATCATCATCAATAATATCCTAACTCTAAAAAATCTTGGGAATTCAGATGAAGGCTATAGTTGTGTATCTTAGCTTATACAGTTCTGTATGTTAAGTGAAAGTCTATAAATTTTACATGAGCTACTTTTTTGTAAAGCAAATTCAGGTCAATATAAAGGCTCGGTAAAAGAAGTCCCTTTTTAATGACAATACTCAAAAAATTGATTAAGCTGAAAGGATTGATTCAGCCCAATAATCAACAGAACTTCCCTTAAACCCTAAAACCGGGAATGCGGTTGTTGGAATGATTCCAAAAGTTAACGTGATTTTCAATAGTTCTTTCAATGATTAACGTTTCAGGAATATGAACCTTTCTTTCAAAAATAAACTCACCGTAGTCAGCCAAGTCATCTAGACCAATTATATTGAGTAAAATTTCAGCCACTATCCAAATTAAAATTTTGAATACAGGCTGATTGAAAAATTCCATGTTGAATCATATCCTTAGTAATTTTAGATTTAGGCATGATTAATGACCTATGATTTATAATATTAAGTTTAAACAAGTTTAAGACTATTATCCTCTTTCGAGCGATATATTTCTTCAAAAAAAAGAAACCAGATTTTTATGATCAACCCGGCAACTCAACAACAAATTTTTTATTAAATTAATGAATAACAAACTAATTTATTCTCCGGCTGACCAAGCTTTCATAAAGTCTGGATAAAGCGTCAGCCCACCATCAGCATACAGCGTTTGACCTGTAATATAAGCCGCATCATCAGAAGCCAAAAAAGCGGTAATTGCAGCCATTTCTTCAGATGTTCCGACTCGTCCCATCGGAATATGCTGTTCAACTTCTTTTCTTTTTTCCTCATCTTCTGTCCAAGAATTAATCGGCGTTGCTGTAGCACCCGGTGCGATAGAATTAACTCGAATTCCATGTCTTGCATATTCTAAAGCCAA
The DNA here is from genome assembly GCA_964571155.1 of uncultured Lyngbya sp. Classification (GTDB taxonomy): domain Bacteria; phylum Cyanobacteriota; class Cyanobacteriia; order Cyanobacteriales; family Microcoleaceae; genus Capilliphycus. The sequence continues at coordinate 30,932 of CAZNCM010000011.1, forward strand.
AGTTTTAGTCAGATTTCCCATTCCTCCTTTACTAATCGAATAACTCGCATATTCCGGTCGAGGAATAATTTCATGGACACTAGAAACATTGAGGATAACACCTCCATTATTTTGTTTTAAAAACTGTTTAATTGCTTCGCGAGAACACAAAAAAGCCCCTCGCAAATTTACCGAAATCACTTGATCAAAGTTCTCCGTTTTAACTTGATCAGAAGGTGAAGCAATTTGCATTCCAGCATTATTAATTAAAATATCTAAGCTACCTAATTTTTCGACAACTTCCTCACACATCCTAATAATATCTTGCTCATTAGAAACATCTCCCTCAACCGGAACATCTTGACCCCCACAACCGCGAATTTGATTGCAAACTTGATCAATCATTTCCTCTGTATCTTCTGCTTTTTCAGGATTTCCTCGGTAGTTAATTGCGACATTTGCTCCTTCTGTGGCAAAGCGAACTGCAATGGCTTGTCCAATTCCCGAAGTCGCTCCCGTGATTAATACATTTTTTCCTTTCAACCCTTTCATCATCGCTTTTTTCTCCTAATTTTTTAAAGTTTTTATTCAACTAAAATCCCAGGAATAAACCTGGGAAATTAAATCAAATCATGAGTTCAGTCTCAAACCTGTTTCGGATTAGTTTTACTGTCCGAAGAAATCTTTAACCGCATCAACGACATTATCAGATGCTCTTTCTAAATCAGAACCCGCTTCACTGCTTTGACGTTGAATATCGCCTATATTTTCTTGTGCTTCTCCTTGAGCTTGTTTGAGTGAACCTTCGGCTTTGGCTTGAGCTTCTTTCATATTTTGTTCCGCTGCTCCCATACCCTGGCGCGCCATTCCTTCAACTTTATTTGTTGTCCCTTCTCCGAGGACATCATCGACCATGGAAGAATTTGCAGCTAAGATTGCAGAACTACTGCTTAAATTGGCAGCATTAACAGGTAAAAATGAAGCGGTCATTAAACCCGAGCAAAACACAGCCAATGAAACAAATACACCCAGTTTTGAAAGTAATTTACGAGCAAATCTCATAATTGAATCTCCTGTGTTGATCAAGTAACAGTTTTAGTATTAATCGTTGATTTTTTAACTCAACGTTTCACCTCCAACAATAAACGAGTTTAGGAGAATTTGACCTCACTCTTTAGAAAGAACTAAATTGGATTAGTTTGGACATTTTCAAGGAATTTTATTGGTTTTAATCTATCTTTAGATAGAGCGATTATCTGCGGTTATTTTGGTAGAATTTAGTGAGGTAGACAGAATACTCAAAAACTACCTAAAACCAGGAGATTTTAATAATGAGTTTAGAAGATCGTGCCAAAGCAACGGCTAAAAATCTAGAAGGAAAAGCTCAAGAAGCGATGGGAGAGTTTACCGGAGATCCCAAGGACAAAGCAGAAGGACAAGCCAAGCAAACTGAGGCGGAAGTTGAGCAGACAGTAGAAAATCTTAAAGATGAAATCAAAAAGGCAATTGATTAATTGATGAATTAATTAATTAACTTAAAAAAGAGAAAGGATCTAATCTAGATTAGATCTTTTTTATATTCTTAAAACTAATCGAACATTGATTGAATTCAGTTGAAGTCCGCCGAAAAGGTGATCGCCCGATCGCTTTGGAATTTTTTAATCGCATTTTTCACATGGCGATCGCTATTTCTCTCGGTACATTTATTGTACGCCTGGTTTTCAGAGCAGTATCAGAAAATACAAAAAAGACTTCTCTGTTCAAAATTTTAATTCAAAATGATTAAAGTTTTCGGGTTCATAATTTTAAAATATTTAATGAGTATAGATACTTATTCAGGCTTCTGATTTCTGTCCACGAAGATCAGATTAATTCAGCTTGTCTTGGGAAATTCACGAGTTTTTGTTAATTTTTTTTTAACTTCCTAACTGTTTGTATCCAATAGTTAAATGATATTTAAAATCTTTTAAAGATAGTGTATAATACAACAAGTTTGCACTAGCTTACGCAACCCTCTCCTCAGCCAGGCGCGAGCAGTCGGAAGCTGACCTAGAGCAAACCTCGCGAACCAGTCCGAGAACAGTGCCTTTTAGCCACTTGGGGGTATGCTTCGTATTCCCTTGCAAATGGACGATACTGAGTATGACTACAAAATCTCTCACGAGTTTAGCTCACCAGTCGGTTAAAAGGAAGCCCTATGTTTTAGCAGTCGATGATAGCCAAGATAATCTGATTTTAATTGGTTGTGTTTTAGAAAATCTGGGGTATTCTTATTTAAGCGCAGGTAGTTCTCAAGAAGCTTTGTCTCTTTTGCAATATTATCAACCTCAACTGATCTTACTCGATATTGTTTTACCCGATATTGATGGTTTAGAGCTTCTCCGTCAAATTCGAGGCGATCAACGAATTCACCAAACCACAACGGTTGCTGTCACGGGGTTAGCCCTGGGACAAGATAGACAACGGTTGTTAGCAGCAGGTTTTGATGATTATCTCAGTAAACCTTATCTACTCAGCGATTTAGAAGCATTAGTTTGCCGTCATTTGACTCAATCTAATTGTAGTTCTAGTCATCTGAGATGTTCAAATAAGATCTGCGACGCTGAAATTCAAAAATAACGATAGCACCAGTTCGACCGCTCTCAATCCCGGTATCAAACAGAAAGTCAATAACCGTTACATTGAGAGTTTGTTCAATTAAAACTTTAATTTGATCTTGAATCATTTGATCAAATACGGAGCGAACTTGGCTCACTAAACGGAGATTATTATTTTGGTTCAACAGGTTTTCTGGGGGAGTAATCACTCCCTCTAAAACAAGAATCAGAACTTGATCAAAAATACGGCAACTAATTCGGCTAAGTTCCTGCTCTAATTGTTGAATATAGATCTGTTTAATTTGTTCACCAATCAGTTCTTCAGCATTGGCTAAATTGGTTTGTTTCATAACAAAGTTTATCCAGTTAGCTGGACTAAAAAATTGATTAGAATCTGGTCATGGCTCAAAATCAAAGGTTGAAAGGAACGCTTGGAAAATCTTAAACTGTAATCATCAATTCCATCGAGAATCACTCAGAACCCTAACTGCCATTGTGTGCTTTCTGCTTAGGAATCGCTTCAGGATTACGAATTTGAGGAGATTGACTTAAGACGACAATAATACCTAAACGACAATCACCTCAACCTCCAAAATCTCTTGAATCAACGCTTTGAGTTTAGGTTGAGTGGCTTCTTTGAGTCCCACCCGGACTTCTTCAGCCAAATCTTCCTGTCCGACTTCTGCTAACCGTTTTTCAGCAGGTGTAATCGAATTTTCGATGATAATTGCTAACTTACAGTCAAAAAGTTGACAAGTGACCTTACTGGGTTGATGTCCTAGCTCTTGACGATAGAAAGCTTGAATCTGTTGAGAAAGATGGCGTTCGAGTTGTCCCCGAGTCGGATAATTCATCAGTTTCCTCCAAAGCATTTAGACTACCGCTCATCAGTCAATCAAGCTGAACTTCTGAGTGGTAAAACAGTAGTGTAAACTTCATAGCCATCTAGTCATCTTATTAAAACAGAACTAATATCAGCTTAAACTGAGATGGATAGACTCACATGATTCTTGAGATGGATTTATATTCTCCCTAAGTCTTCCTTAAAGTTGTTGTACATGGGGACAATTGGGGAGACCAGAGTTAAAGAGAGCTTGATCTGACGACTTCTTTTAACTGACTAACCCCGAACGTAAAGCCCGAACCGCAGCTTGAGTGCGATCTTCGACACACAACTTATTCAAAATACTGCGAACATGAGTTTTCACTGTTCCGACAGTAACGTAGAGTTTTTCAGAAATTTCAGCGTTGCTGCATCCACCCACAATCAGTTCTAACACCTCCAATTCTCGCTCTGTCAACGGATAAGTATCAAGAAGCTGTTGAACATCAGATTGAGCCGAATCAATCTTAACCATCTGTTTGGCATCTTCGCTGTCGCTGGTGTATTGATCAACCCCAGTTGCAGAACTCTCGGACTCTGAAGTTCGGGCTTGTTTGAGAACAATGCGAGCAATATTAGGATCGATCCAAGCATTACCCTCATAGGTAGATCGGATCGCTTGTACCAGTGTATCTAAACTCGCATCCTTCAAACTATAGGAGTCAGCACCAGCCGCAAAAGCCGCTAAAACCGAATTTTCCTCCTCGTGCATGGTTAAAATCAGAACCTTAGAGCGATTGCTCGGTTCAAGATTCGCCTGAATTTTTCGCAACTGTTGCGTCAACTCTATACCATCAATATCCGGTAAACCAATATCAATAATACCCACATCAGGCTGCATCGTTCGCAACATTTCTAAGCCTTTGCGACCATTTTCAGCATCACCAACGACTTCGATATCATCAACTTGCTTGAGAGCCGCTACCAAACCTACACGACTCAAGTTATGATCTTCAACAAGAACAACACGGATTTTACTCATTCTAAAATTGCCTATAGGATAGAGGAAATATTAGCGATTTCAATATATCCTCACAAGATTAACCTAAAAAACCTCACTTAGTCTATCTGTCAATAGTCTTATCAAAAACTGACCGAAAGACAGATTGACAATTTATGCTGGAGAAGACCATTATATATGCTAACAGAAAGTTTACTCGCTACAACAGCGTTCATGCCTCATGGCAGTTGCTATCTCTGGAAACCAGGATTAGTAGGATTGCATTTGGTCAGTAACGCCATTATTGCACTGTCTTACTTTTCTATTCCGATAGGGCTGATATACCTTGTTCGCAAGCGAGAAGATATTCCGTTTAACTGGATAATTCTGTTGTTTGCTGGCTTTATCATCTCTTGCGGTTGCGGTCATCTCTTTGATATTTGGACACTGTGGCATCCAAATTATTGGATCTCCGGCTTGATTCGAGCCTTCACTGCACTGGTGTCTCTGATGAGCGCGATCGCCTTGACAATGTTAATGCCTGCAATTTTAACGTTTCCGAGTCCTAAACAGATGGAACAGTCAATGCGCTTACTCCAACAAGAAATTGAAGAACGTAAGCAAATTGAGATTGAGCTAAAAAAAAGCGAAGAACGTTGGCAACTCGCCTTAAAAGGTACCGGAGACGGGATTTTTGATTGGGATATTTCCACCGGGGAATTATTCATGTCTGCTCAGTTGAAAGCCGATCTGGGTTACAGCGATCAACAATTAGAAAATCACTTTGAAGCGTGGCGTTCTCGTATCCACCCCGACGATCTCGATCGCGTCTTAGCGACTGTACAAAAGCATCTTGATGGAAAAACCAAAAAATATGCAGAAGAATACCGTCTTCGTTGTGCAGATGGCAGCTACAAGTGGATGTTAGCCCGAGGCCTTGCTCAAAGAGACCAACAGGGTAAACCGATTCGGATGGTCGGTTCTCAACAAGATATTAGCGATCGCAAACGTGCAGAAGCCGCTCTGAGTGAAAGCGAAGCCCGTTATCGGTTACTGGCAGAAAATGCCAATGACATGATTTCGACTCATACCTGCGAAGGGGTATTTCTCTACGTCTCCCCCGCGAGTCGCCATCTCCTCGGCTATGAACCGGATCAACTTCTCGGACATTCTCTCTACGAATTCTTTCACCCGACTGATGTCGCCGCTTGGCAAAGAACTTATACCGTTGTCGGTCAGTTACCCGAGGAGTACACCACAACTTATCGGGTTCGTCGTCGCGATGGTAATTATGTCTGGTTTGAAACCACCAGTCGCGCCATTTCTTCAACTTCATCAACGACGGAACCGATGATTTTATGTATTTCCCGAGATATTACCCTGCGGAAACAAGCCGAAGAAGAAATTGCTCGGTTTAACGATGAACTCGAACAGCGAGTCCAAGAACGAACCGCACAGCTAGAAGTGCTAAACGAACTCAAAGACGAGTTACTCGAACGAGAACGGTTTGCCCGCACCCAAGCCGAAGCCGCCCAAGCCAAAATTAAAATTTATGAAGATATTGTCGAGAATCTCCCCATCGGTATGATGGTCTGGCACCTCGAAGATCTCAACGATCTTCAGAGTTTTAGCTTAAATAGTTCTAACCCAGCAGCATCGGAATTATTGGGAGTTGAACTCGACTCGGAAGTGGGTCAAAAAATAGTCGAGTGTTTCCCCCAAATATCCGAAACCAATGTTCCTTTGCTACAAGCTTATGCCCAGGTGATTCGTTATCAACAGCCCTGTGCATTTAGTGAAGTTCGTTATGGAGATCGGCGAGTTAATGAGAGTTTATTTGCAATTAAAGCTTTTCCCTTACCCAATCAACGCTTAGGGGTCGCTTTTGAAGATATTACAACCCGGAAACGCATCGAAAAAGCCTTATCTGAGAGTGAACGGTTGTATCGATCTGTTCTCAATAGTGTCCAAGAAGTGATCTTTCAAACCGACATTGAAGGTCGTTTGGTT
>CAZNCM010000012.1:0-1210 GCA_964571155.1 uncultured Lyngbya sp.
TGATGAATATACTTTTGAGGGAGTAGAAGGACAGGAAGTAACAATTACGCTTGATAGTAGTGACTTTGATACTTATTTAGCGATTTTTACACCGGAGAATGCGTTGCTCGAAGAACATGATGATATCAATCAAAGCAACTCAAATTCTCAAATTATAGTCACTTTACCGAGTGAGGGTACTTATCGAGTGATTGTTAACTCCTACGATGATCAGGGAAAGGGCAAATACAACCTAAAAATTAAGTAAAAACAGGGAATGAGGACTGTAAAATTGAGTGATAATCAATTGCCTCATTCCTATTCATTCCTCTCAATTTTAACGTAAACCGAGCCAGGTGAATAAATCTTGACCCGTAAAAAACTCTAACCCCAAAAGGAGAATAAAACCCACCATTGCAAAGCGACCATTAATCTTCTCGGCATAGCGAGTCCAACCAAACCCAGGTTCAGCCAAAGTTGAATTGGGAGGGGAATTGGAGTCTGTAGACGGAGGCGTAGAAGAACTCATTTTTGTTGCTCCAAACGTTGAACAGATTCGATCAGCGATCGCACGGTTTTTGTACCTTCTGAGGGTTCAAAGCTCAACGGAAACTTACCTCGAGTGAGCATTCTCAACCCCAAAGGCCCCAAACCGAGCAATGCTTTGACATCACGGAAATAGTTCCCAATCACTAAAATACCAAACTTGCGTTCATCGACCCATCCGCCTTGTTTGACCAAATCAACCAGCACTTTGCGATGACGAATGGCAGTGCTATCCCCGGCATTTTTGCGTTCAAGGATTTCGTGTTTAATTTTGGTGATCTGATCCATCGGGGCAACTTCCATCGGACAGGCGGTGTTACAGTTGAAGCAGCGAGTACAACCCCAAACCCCTTCTGTTCCTTGATTGTACTTTTCCAAGCGTTCTTCGGTGTGATCGTCGCGGTTATCGGCAATCATCCGTTGGGCTTTGGCCAGGGCGTGGGGGCCGGCAAATTCGGGGTTGACTTCTAAAGCATTACATTCTGAGTAACAAGCCCCACAGAGAATACAATTTCCCATTTGGTTGAGTTTTGCTCGTTCTTCGGGAGTCTGCAAAAATTCACGTTCGGGGATGTCGCGACTCTGGGTGCTAACATAGGGTTCGACTTTGTTGAGATTGCCCCAAAACGGCTTCATATCGACCACCAAATCTTTGATCACGGCCATATTTCCCATCGGTGCAATG
>CAZNCM010000012.1:1317-21275 GCA_964571155.1 uncultured Lyngbya sp.
ACTTCCACAGATGGTATTGCGGCAATTTTTACGAAAGGCTAAGGTGCCGTCTAATTCCCATTTAATGCGATTTAGACATTCAAGAATTGTATTTCCTGGCTCAACTTCTAGCTTGTAGGTTTGAATACGAGGGCTGCTGTCTTGAGTTTGACGAATAATCTTAAACTGAACTTCCATATTTTTTGAGTGAGGCTTTATTTCTTAGTATAAGGACTGTCTGAGTGAATGGCTAGAATTGGCTGAAATTTTTCATTAAAACTCAAGATTTGCTTGAGAAGATGAGCGGGTCAATGAGGTTGAAGTTGATTACTCGATCACTTGTAATTTTTTAATTTGTTGTTCAGGAATTCCCCAACTTCTTAAAATAGTATAAGCCAAAATTTGATGACCTGCTAAATTCGGATGAATTCCGTCGCGAGTCAGGATATTTTGAGCTTGTCCCCCATAACGTTGATAGGTTAAAATTACATCTCGAAAGGGAAGGTTGAGATCCAAAAATTGACATCGATTTTGAGTAGAAACGGCTCGCATCACGGCAATATATTCACGCAGACGGATATTTTCTCGACTGTTTAAATCTTCGGTAATAATCGTGGGAGACAAAAATAAAATGGGTATATTTCGAGCTTGTGCTGCTTTCACCATTGCCGTTAAGTTTTGACGATAAGTTTCTATATTGGCTGTATTTTGTGATTCATTGGAAGCGGTTTTAAAACTTTGAATAATATCGTTAACACCGACATTAATAGTCACCAAATCGGGTTGTTTATCGAGAACGTCTTGTTGAAATCGTTGTTGTAAATCAGCAGAAGTTTGACCGGAGACTCCGGCTTGAATCAGTTCAATTTTAGATTGAGGATATAGAGTATTGAGATATCGCTGCATTAACCAGACGTAACCCCCATAATTTCCGCCTGCTTGAGTAATACTATCTCCCAATAAAATAATTTTTTGTTTTCCTTGTAAGGGAGTTAATTGTTGAGGTTCAGGAGTGAGTTCTACAGCAACCGGAGGGGAGGGAATACTAACAACTATTCCCAGAGTGAGTAAGGTAAAAATTGTCCGATTTATAAAGGAAAACGGTAATATTGTAGTCTTAAAAAAGGGAATTGAAGCAGATGTTTTTTTCATAACAAACAATTGAATGAACAAGCCTCTATGGTAAATTTATCAAACCTAATTTTCAGTTAAAATTTCTATCGTGCCTTGATAACCGTCCACTCGAACTCGTTGACCATTTCTAAACAAAGAAACTGCATTTGGAATATTCATCACAGCCGGAATTCGATATTCACGAGCGATAATTGCGCCATGAGAAAGTTGTCCACCGACTTCGGAAATAATCGCTTGAGCATTGATGAGCAAAGGCGCCCAACCTGCATCGGTATAAGGAACAACTAAAATATATTTTTCTGAACTGTTGTTGAGACTATCTCCAATACTCCGACAAATTTGAATTATGCCTTCGACACAGCCAACACTGGCTGGAATGCCAGTAAAAACTGAAGCATTTTGAGGTTCTATTTTTGTAGAATTTAAAGTTGTAGGCAATGTATTTCCGTAAACCAAATCAGGAACTTTAAGGGTTTTATTTTGTTCAAATTGTTCCCGTCTGACCTTGACTTTTGTTTTAAGGGAATCTGTATTATCTTGACGAATCCAATCTTGAATTTCTGAAAATTCCAAAAAGAAAATGTCATCGGTTTGGTCTAAAAGATTTAGGGCAATTCCTTTTTCAGCAATGGCTAAAAATGTCCAGCGGAGATTGGCTAAAAGTTTACCATAAGCTTCAGCAATTTTGCCTTTAATTATCGCTCTTTCTCGACATTGAGACAGTCGCCAACGTTGTCCAATACTCAGCTTATTGGGATTGAATTTTTCAACTTTAACTGTTGGATTTTGAATCATTGATAACAAGCTTTTTCGGAAGACTTCTGGCTGTTCTTTCCAGGTTAATACTGCAATATTAGTACCCACTTCACTTAAATATCCATAAGTATTTAACCACTCGGTAAATTCAACTTGTAAATCAGAGATTTGATTAAATTGTTGTTCTAATTCAGATAATGAAGCGGTTTCATTGATGGAGATTTGTTCTCGAAATTTATCCGCTAAGGTTTGAAGCGAACACATTGCCATAACTTCGGGATTGTTTTCGGTAGGCAACCATTCATCAGAAACTCGAAAAATACTGCGTCGAATGGCTAACCCAATCGGCCCCAAAATATTATAATAAGTGAGAGATTTTAGTAATTCTTGAATCCGTTCTGTCCGGTCAAGTAGTTCAGTCAGAGATTGAGAACTTAAGGGAGGAGATTGATGATTAGACTCGGCTTTAAGTTGGTTTAATGCAGGTAAAAAGGTTTGACGATAATCTCGCTGAAACGATTGAGTTAAAATCATTTCTCGCCGTACTAAACGTAACAACCCTGGTAAAGAAGGTAAGAGTTTACTGAGGGGAGGTTTGCCCATTTTTTGACCTCTTAGCAGGAACTCTAACCCCTGTTCCGGTAATCCCATCATCCGAAAAATTGCGCCCAGTAAGGTAGCATTAAAATAAGCATGAGAACCTAATAAGGTTGCCGTTTCTTTAAAATCTAATTGGGCGGCTTTTTCTTCTCCCAAAACCAGGGTAAAAATTTCGCCCCAAACTCCACAGGTTAAAGGACGATTAATTGACCACGTTAAAGGGGGAATTGTCCCCGGAATGACTTCTGAGGCAATTGTTCTTGTCCAAATTGGTCTTAAGTTTGTAATGGGACGACTTTGTAAAATCCAGATATTTTCCTCATCCCAACCCCATTCAATATCTTGAGGTAAACCGTGATAAAAAACTTCAATGTCTTGAGCCAGTTTAACCAATTCAGCGATAATATTTCTCGGTAAAAGAGATGAATTTTTTAGGACATTTGACATCTCTTTTTTAGATTTTAGATTGGTGAAGTCAATCTCTAAATGAAGGGGTGTAAATTTTCCCCCGACCACGCTTTCTGCACCGCCTGGTAACGCTTCAATAATCACTTTTGTAGACCCATCGAGGGGATGACGACTAAACATTACCCCGGCGGCTTTGCTACTAATATAAGGTTGAATTAAAATCGCAATTCCTTCATCTGGAATGTGGCGCTGACACCGATAGGAAATTGCCTCTGAACTCCAATAGGACTGACGACAACAATCAATAGCTTCGATTAATTCTGTCTCTGTGGTTACTGGCCCAATTGTTTGATATTGTCCGGCAGCCGAATTGTTCTCACTATCTTCTCCAATTGCTGAAGACCTTACAATTAAAGGCAGATTAGTATTCGGAGTCGGTAGATTAAAATTAGACAGTTTGAGTGAGGTTTGTGTTTTCAGTTTAAAGGCAGGTAAAACCCAACCGGAAGGGACTTTAAACCCCGCTCGTTTTAGTTGACTCAATCGACTGGCTTTTGCACCATAAATAGCTTCATCTAAGGGGTCTGATAAAGTTAATAAACGCTGTTTTTTATACAAACCAAAATCATCTCCTTGACGCAAATTAATAATCACTAAAGTAACCGCTAAACCAATAGCTGCCAAGATTTCTAAAAGAAAGTCAGCGAGGGAAGTCGTGAAGGGAATACGCCACAATCCGACCCAAAACGGCCCGCTTAGACAACCCCAACGCACAGCCCTGAGTCTGGCTTGAGTCGGACGAGAGGGAGTGACTAAACGCCCAATTTGCCAGATGACTAAGCCTGTGATAATTGTACTCAAAGTCACGGTGACAGAGTAAACTAGAGTTCCCCAAGTGGCGTTGGTAACACCTCCACCCCGAGCGACGAAATATCGCCCTAAAACTAGAAAGATTAATCCTACTAATTCTAAGGCAGAAATGCCAGGAAACCAGGCTTTTGCAAGTAGAATGGGAAAAATTCCTCGGGCTATCTCGGCTAAAACGGCAGCAATTCCGGCTTTTTTTCCCGCGTGGGTGAAGGCGGCGGCGACACTGACGTTCCCCGTGCCGACTTGGGTTAAGTCGATACCCGTCAAAATTCTGACGACAAAGTAAGTCAGAGGAAGGGCACCCAAGCTAAAACTACTGAGAATGAAAACAATTAGTTTCCCAAAAAACATTTGATTGTCATTATGCGTAAGATAATATTCTCATGTTTTATCGTCAGTTGGTGAACTCTGCAATCAAAAGTTTAACGATTGACACAATAATCTAGGTTTAATAAGACATAGGGAAAGGCAAAGGTAAACCAACCTTCCCAAACTTGTTCAGCCTGTTGACTATCAATAAAACTGTTGACCATTCTCCGCCACCGGGTATCGTTATTCGGTAAAGCTAACCCATAAAAATCACAGGTAAGGGGTTTTTCGGGAACCAAGGTGTAGTCTTCAATCGGAACTTTTTGTCGAAATAGTTCTCCTAGCGTGAGAATTCCATCATTAGCGAAGGTATCAATTTGGTTATTTGTTAGGGCTTTAACGGCATCTGATATGGCATTTTCTCCGCGAAAATAAATGGTTTTTGTTTGAGGATATTGTTGTCGGATAAATTGTTCATTGCTTGAGTTTCTAATAACTCCGGTTTTGATGCCGTTTAAGCTTGTACTCGGTTGGATTTGATCTTCATTTTTGGTTTGAATTAAAAATTGGGTTCCGGTGACAAAGAAAGGTTGAGAAAAGGTAACACCTGGAATATTGTTGCGAATTGTATTAGGGCCGCATTCAAGATGGACAGTTTGGTCACGAATTAATTGAAAACGGTTATCAATATTAGATGGAAATCGAACTAATTGAACTTTAACAGATGTATCTAGTTTTTCGGTTAAATGATTCGCAAAATCATTCAAAAAGTCTGAACAATATCCTGTCCAATTCTGTTTCTCATCAATATAACCGAAGGGAACCGCATCCCGTCTCATGGCGGCTTTTAATACACCCGTGCGTTTAATTTCTTCTAAAATTGTTTCGCCTGCGGGGGGTGGGGGAAGTTCAACAATGGGTCCTTTTGGTAACAGCGGGGCGGGTGCGGGTCGTCCGTAGGCGGTTTCTAATTGAGAGAGAGAAAGGGACTGAATGAAGTTAATATCTAAGCCTTCTTGACTGAGAGATTTGTTGTAAGAAGAACTGAGATAAGGTAAGTCTTGTTGGCGTTGTTTGAGATAGACATTAAAAAATGCCGTGCTTAACCCAAAGAAATAAGGTCTTCCCAGGTCAAAATTTGTGCCGATAATAAATTTAGGAACACCTGCAACGCCTTTTGTATCTGAACGCAGCGTTGAAGAAAAATGGGTTCCTGGCACCATTAAAGCGAGATATTTATTCGGAGAATTCAACCACAAAAAAGGGTGAATTTGTTCTTCAATAACAGGGGTAACAATATCATTTGCACCCGCAACCATTAAGGTTGGAACTTCAACGTTTCTCATTCCTTCCGGGCCGTATAATGCACTCGTTAGGGGATGGGCGGCAACAATTGCTTTAATGCGAGGATCTCGTAAATCATAGTTGTTTTGAGGGAGATAAACCGCCCGACATTGCAGTAATAAAGACACGTTTAAGCTAAAGTTATCGGGCGTACATTGTTGTCTGAGTCGATTGTAGTTGATTTCTGCACCCCCTAATGCTAAAGCGGTTGTTCCTCCAAAGGAATTTCCAATCGCACCAATTTGATTAAAATCAATGAGTTTTTTCCAAAAGGGATCGGTTTTAACTAGCTTTTCAACTTCATCTAATAGATAAATAATATCTAAAGGACGGCTGATATATTCAATCGGACTCAGCAACAAATCAACCTCGCCTCGAATAAAAGCTGATCGATAGTCTAGACTACTTCCAATATGTTCAGGAGTGGCAACAATAAAACCATAAGACGCAATATGTCGGGCTAAACTATCATGACCTTTGTAGGAACCAAAACCATGACTAGAAATAATTAAAGGAACGGGTTCGGTGAGTCCTTCTGGGATGAGAAAATCGACATCAAGTTGATAGGAACCTGCTAAACCTGTCTCGGTTTGACGAATATTTCTAATTTGAAAGCTGACTTCTTTTTTTGTGAGTTTATAAGGCCCCGGTTCTCGTAAATCGGTTAATTGAGAAAAGTCTATTTTCGCTTCGGATTCGGCTTCAGTTTGTGCTTCTTTAATAATGACTTGAGTTGCAACTTCTCGATATCCTAATAGAATAGGTAATTCTTCAGCAAGTTCAAAGATGAGATTAGCATCAACTCGAATACTTTCAGCCGGAAATTTCCGAATTACATTTAATAATGTGAACCCCTCCGGATCGGAAGCAGCAGTCATAATTGCCAAGCGTAACGCCTCGGAACCATTGATATTAGTCTCCGTTTGCAAGAGTTGTCCTAATCTTTCAAATAACGGGTCAGCAAGGGGCATATTAATTGCCCGAGAAATAATTTCAGGGTTGACATCAAAACGCTGTCCTAAAATTTTACGAAAATCTCCTAATCTGTTTTTGCCAATTAACTGGGCATAAACTCCAAAGTCACCTGTAATTCTGCCCTCGTTGACAAAAGTCTCCAAGTTCTCAACAGACATATAAACGTTTATGGGAGGATAGGAAAAGGTAATTTCTTCGGCACCTAATGCTGGTTTTGGCTTGAACAAATTGGGCAAGATTCCCCCACCCCAGACCAAACCTAAAGAGAGTAAGCTGACGAGACTAACTCGGCTTATTTTAGCTCGCTTGTTCATATTAAATCAGACTTGAGGACGACTAGGATTTAGTATAAGGTAATTCGGCTGAGTTTTGATCATTTCCGGCAAGGATATTTTTTATTTCATGGCTAGTCAATGGCTGAAATTGGATACCGTCTATCTTGATTTATTTCGATTTCCCGCTCAATTGCCTGCTGATAGGTACTGACAAAATGATTTAGCCCAAAATCTTCATTTTGAGTTAAAAAAGACCATTGCTGACCCAGATGAACATAAACTAATTTTTTGGTGTTGGTTAACGGTAATAGGGTAAAGCTGTCCCCCAGATTAACAATGCGGTAGCTGTTGGGAATAAGCTGACTGTGAGCCTCAGCAAATATGGGATCTCCTACTCGCGGACTGGCATAAGTATAGAGTCGAATTTGATTTTTTAACTGAGGAAGACGAATGGCAACGTCCATACTGGCTAGAGTCGCAAGGGCACCACCCAAACTATGACCGGAAAAATAAAGGGGAACTTTTGGGTTTAATTCCCGAACGGCGGCAATGACAGATTCGGCAATACTACTATATAAATTTGCAAATCCTTCATGGATATTTCCCATAAACTTAAAAGGATATTGATCGTTGGTGGATTCAGTCTGAGACACCATTAAATTTTGAATCCATTCGTTTGTTTGTTGCGTACCCCGAAACACAATTAAATTAGCCCGATCCGAACTCAATACAAATCCCCAATACACCGGAATTTTCCACCGAATTGAGATCGCTTGTCCGGCTGTGCGCTTGATAATCCGTTCGACAACATCGAGCTTTTCTTCGAGGGGATCGTTAAAAGGTATAACAGTATTAATGGAGTTTGGCACTTCAATATCTTCTGAAATCTCCGCAAGCTCCGGGCCGAGAATTGAGGTGACTTGAGTATAGGATTTTAAGCGTTCCGCGTAGTTCGGAAGCGTTTGAATGGAACCATCATACCCGGGTTTGTACTTGCCAAAAATATATTGCTCGGTACTGACTCTGCTGCACTGAATTAACTGTTTTGAAATGCTGCGATTGTAGGGGACTGTCGGTGGATTTAAGTTCAAGGAATCCTGAATTTCCTCAACTTTTGCGGTCATTTTTCCATCCGCATTTAGAGCCGATGTCAGAGATTTATCAATGTAATCCGGCGATCGCAAAAATAGCTCCCTCAGAATACTTTGTTGCTCTCCCAAAGTCCTCAGTCGGAGAAATTCATGCACTGCGGTTGCGCTGGTTCCGGCTAGTAAAATCTTGAGCAAAAGTTGTCGTCGGGTGAGTCTAATCATACTCTGTTTTTCTAAACTTATTTGTAGCCTTCACAGCCGTTGAGGTAGTATTGGTTGGCGGTTCGTCCGGTCATCCACATCCAAGTACATAGGGCCGCAGAAATTGCAAATCGGTTCACCAAAGGAATCCAAATACTAATGACAATTACCGTCACCCAAGCCATAAAAGCCGTTGCAAATGCCCCCAATAGACCAAACAAACTTCCCACAATTGCTAGAAAATCTTGTCCTTGTTGAAAGTTCCACTGCGCCCCCACATCTCGAATCATTTTTAGGGCGACAATCCCGGTAATTGCAATTGTGATTAAAAGTAGGTTCGGAAAGGGATTCAATCCCAAGATAGCCGCAAAAAGTGCGTAGTTAAAGACCAATTCTCGGCTCTGTCGATAGCAGCGAATAATGTTTAGAGAGTTTTCGGATTCGGTTTTTGAATGCGCTTGAGACATAGTGAGAAAGAAAGAAAGGACGAGGAGTAGAGCTAAAAGTGCCTGCTTCATCGAGTTTTGTGCATCTCCTTTATTTTACAGAAAGTACCATTCAACCGATGAAAGTTTATCTAAATTTAAGGGGGTGCAGGGTTAATATTAACTCCGACTAATATTGACAAAAACCCGTCCTATCAATCTTTTAGTTTAATATGATGATGACAATTAAACCTTCTCTTTTTAGTCTAAACTCGGGTCTTTACTACCGATGATTTGTGTTAAAACGTTTGTAAGTTGATGGGAAGTGGAGGAGGAGAGAAAACTTAGGGTATGGGGTTCTTCACTAATCTTGACTGCATAGGAAGAACGTAAATAGGGCTGATAGCTCGGTTTATTAGCAACATAAACTTGGAAAAATGCCAGACTAAAGGCATTAACGTAGGATTCGATCATCGGTAAGTTCTCACTGACTAATTCGGGTAAGGCTTCTTCTTCTAAAGATTCAAATTCTTTTAAAGCTTCAAAGTTTATATTTAGGTGTTGTCCGCCTTTGATCAGTGCAAAATATTTATTGGCTGAGGATAACCAAGTAAAAGAATTGAGTTGTTCGAGCATTAGTGGTGTGAGTTGATCGTGACTTCCAGACCCCCAAAAAATAGGCAGATTGACTTGATTTAAACTGGCTTGACCAAAAACACTACTGCTGACTGGATCGACTAGAAAAATAGCTTGAATTCGGTCATCTTTTAAGTTATAGTTTTGTTGGGGAAGTGTTAGGGCTTGACATTGCAATAAACGAGAAAGATTTAATAATTCAATGGGAGATTGACAATCTTGTTTTAGCTGCTGAAAGTTGATTTTTGCTCCCGCTAAAGCTAAAGCCGTATAAGCACCGAAAGATTGACCTGCAATTCCGACTTTTTTGAGGTTTAATTTCCCTTGAAATTGAGTTAAATTTCGGCTTTCGAGTTCGTCAAGAACTTGGGTGATATCGAGAGGGCGGTTAATAAATTCTTGCACGTCAAAAACATCAGTTTCTCGTCCTTCAAAAAAACCTTGTAAATAGCTAAAGTTGCTTCCTGGATGATGAACGCTGGCAACAACATAGCCATGAGAAACCAGGTGGTTAACCAAATGCAACCACGTTTCGGAAGTGGCACCCAAACCGGGCGAAATTACGATAACTGGGGTTGATTCTGGTTCGGGTTGTAATTGAGTTGGGTAATAAAGATTAACAGAAAATTCGCGATCGCGTTTTGCATCTTCGAGTATAAATGTTTCTCGGGAAAGCTGATACTGACCCGTTTGACGAATATCATCTAATTGAGAAAAGTCTGTTTTGGGTTCCTGTTGTGCTTCGGTTTCGGTTAGTTCTTCTAAGGTTTTAACAAAAGATAAAGTCTCTTGTTTTAAACTCGAAAATTGGTCAAATAATTCTTGAATTTTTACAACATTTAACTGAATTTCCCCCGAAAACTGGCGGATAACATTAAGAAGGGTAAAACCTTCGGGATTTTCAGCGGCTTTTAATATGGCATTTTGGAGAGCAACAGCACCGTTTTTATCCTCTTTGACCTGAATCATTTCTCCGATAGTTTCAAACAAAAGTTCTCCCATTTTTGCTTGAAATACTTGTCTAACTTGATTTGAATTAACCGTCAATTCCATCACTAACAGTTGACGAAATTGTTCTTGCTGTTCTACCGTTAAAAGATTAAGATAGGGAGATAGTTCGGGGTCAATTTTATTGTCTTTTGCATAGCTTTCTAAAGTGGTCACAGAAACAGAAGTTTCCATCGAACCATAGTCAATGTAAATGCGTTCAGCCGCTTGCACCGGAAAGGAATTCAAAATAAAAGATAAAGTACCCAAGGCCAGCCAGCGAGATTTTTTAAAGATTTTCTTCATTTTTTCAGTTAATTAATTTACAGCTTGTTTGTTCAATGATTACTCCTCATTTTGATAACATCACGAGAAGATCAACTCAGTAGAGACATCCTTGATAGATTTTAAACCTTATTTCTAAAAACGTGTTCTTTTTCTCTGAGCAAAACTGTATTTTGATTCAAAAACTGTTTAAATCTAGTGACTTTAGATACCGTTTGAGATAAAATCTACAATTAGAGTCGTAATGAAAAAGTTTAAATTAAGTTAAAATTGTCTAAACAAAAACAATTATCAATCATCGGTTGGCGAGAGTGGATTGTATTACCCGAACTCGGAGTAACCGCCATCAAAGCAAAAATTGATACAGGCGCCCGTTCCTCCGCCATCCACGCTTTTCATGTTGAAACCTTTTGGAAAGGTGAAAAGCACTGGGTTCGCTTTCAAATGCACCCTTTCCAACGAAATACATCGAAAACAATTACCGCAGAAGCGGAAATTTTAGATGAACGAGAAGTGCGAAACTCCGGGGGTCACGCCGAAAAAAGAATTGCGATTTTAACCACAGTTGAACTTGAAAAACAACGATGGCCGATTGAATTAACTTTAACTAATCGAGATGTGATGGGGTTTCGGATGCTTCTCGGACGGGCTGCGGTACGAGAACATTTTTTAGTACATCCCGGTAAGTCTTATTTGCTGAGTCATAAACCCAAAAATTTGGACTTATCCGAACAGGAAGACGACGATGAGTTAGATTCTGATTAATATTGTTTTAGGAGTTAGATTGATGATGAAAATTGATGTTCAAAAGATTGTTGTACCGCCCGGTCATCAAGTTTTGCTAAAAGATATTACTTGGCATGAATTTGAACAAATTTTAGAGGAACTCGGAGAAGATCGCGCCTCTCGGCTGTCTTATAGTCATGGAGTGTTAGAAATTATGGTGCCTTTACCCGAACATGAAAAAGACAAAGAAATCATTGGGGAATTAGTTAGAATGTTATTGGATGCACTTGATATTGATTTTGAGGCTTTGGGTTCAACCACGTTTAAAAGCGAACAAATGACCCAAGCCATAGAAGCGGACACCTGTTTTTATATTCAAAATCATCAAGCAGTGATTGGTAAAAATAGAATAGATTTAACCGTTGATCCGCCCCCCGATCTCGCCGTAGAAATTGATATTACCTCTCGAACAAAGTTTGACAATTATCGCCTGTTAGGGGTTCCCGAACTTTGGCGTTATAGTCAAAAAGGTTTAGAGATTAATTTACTCCAATCTGGTGAATATGTCAATTCTCAAAACAGCCCTAATTTTCCCGAAATTCCGATTGTTGAGTTGATTAATCGGTTTGTTGAAAAAGCGTTAACTCAGGGAAGAAGCCAAGCGGTTCGAGAGTTTAGACAGTGGATAAAAGAGAATATTAACGGATTAAGGCTTTGATGTTTTCTAAGGCTATTTTTACCCTTTTTTCCGCAGTTTCCGAAAGGCGATCGCACAACTCAAAGTTAACTCCGGGAACGGAAATTAACCACGCTTCGGGTGTTTTGTTATACAGATTTTTTGCTAAAGTTAATAGGGATTGAGGGTTGAGATAATGACCCCAATTTAATTCGGTGCTTTCCAAGGGTTTTACGGGTAAAATTTCTACCGTTTCCCCCGTCATAGACGCATCCACAAAAATTGCAAGATCGACTTGAGATAAATCTTCCGCAAGTTCAGGAACTAATTGATGTAAACTTTGCGATCGCACGTTGGGAAGATTCCAGTTTTCGACTTCCGTTGCTACAGTTTGTCCGATCCCATCATCTCCCCGAATGGGATTACCATATCCAAGAACTAAGACGGTTTTTTGATTTATTTTTGAGTCTAAATTCATTATGTTTATCTAGAAATATTATAGTCTATAAAATCTGAGTTTAGCCAATATTTTATCAAGTTTAGAAGCATCTACAAATTAGTTATAATTTTATCAAGCTTCTAAAATTGTTCGTTGCAGCCACTTGAGAATGTTTTCGATAAGGTTTAGATCGTTAGGAGAAAAACATTGAATCTTCTCACACGTTTGATCCGAAATTAGCGAGATTGTACCTCCAAAGGTTGTTAAAACAGTAAGGAAGTTTTCGCTAAAGGGATGATCAGGTTTGGATGTGTAAAATAATAGCACAACTCTTTTATCTAAATTTTTTAAATCCAGTCGCCAATAGGTTTTTAGATGGGATAATGTTTCTGGGGTTCCTTCCTTTCGTTCTGGACAGTTTTGTTCTATCATTTCAATATAAATATCCATTGCAGGATTATCGGGATCGCTGAACTTTGTTCCATCAACATAAACTAAATGGATGGCTGGGTTGAGTTGGATATCGTTCGCGATCGCATTTTTGAGAGTTGTTGGAAGTTCGCTAAAGTTGAGGTGTTGAGTTATAGCAGCAGGAAGGTTTTTAGGTATTTCTGAAGAAGTGATTAAAGCGGGACTATTCCAAGCGTGATAAAATTCGGGATAGGTCATGTATTGAGAAGAATACCATAGAAGTTGATAGTAAGCATCAAAACGCAAGAAAGTATCTATATCATCCTGTTCTAAATAATTTTTAAAAATTTTTAAAAATTTTCTTTTATTATCATTCTTTATAAAAAAACATACTCCTAGTGTTGTCTCATCAACAATTGTTTTGTCTTCTGAATTTTTAATTACATCTAACAAAGCTTCTATTAATCGAAAATCTAAACTTTTTATATTCCACAAAGAATAGACCAAGTTTTTATAAAAATAGCTTGATGGTTCTCTAATTAAATTTATTATAAATTCTATGTTATCCGGAAAAAAATTTATCAAATAACACAATTGATTAACAGCTAGAGTAACTATGGTATTATTTTCGGTCGTTTTAATAGCATTTGACAATGCTTCCATAACCTTTAAGTTGACCTTTTCAACTTCTCTTAAACAGTAAATAGCTTGCAGAGTATCAGTCTCATCTGTAGATTTTTTGATTGACTGTGCTAGAATCTTAAGTGCTTTTGAATTGCCTTTATCAAGAATTGCTAAACTACCTGCGGCTAATACACAACTTAGTTCATCCTGTGAATTTTTAAGTAAATTTTTGATAGCATTAACTATAATAGGTCTTTTTCTATTATCTGACTTCACTTTTCTGAGTCCCCATGCTGCTACTCCTTGAATACATTCTTCGTTAGAACTATTCAGTATATCGAATAAAATATCAATAGCTACTGTGCTAGTTTCATCAATTTCAATTAAAGTCCGAGCTATTTTTACTTGAATGTAATCGTCTTCTGAATTTTGAATTAATTTAAGTATAGTTTGAATTGCTGTTGAATTTAATGGATCTAATTTGCATAATATTTCTGCTGCTATTCTACAAACCTCGCAATCATCACATTGAGAAATTAACTTTGTTAATTCACCAATAAAAAACCAGTTATACTTTAAATATTTTTCAATAATAAAATTACCAGCATAAAAATTTGTTATATTTCTGTTTTTTATCAATAAAATTATTTGATTTATAAATAAAATTTTTCCTTTATTACTATTCAATAAAACGTCAACTATATCTATTTTTTCACCGATAAAATCACCGTCAAAAATTAATTTAATTAAAACGTTAATAGCAAGTAAATTATCTGGATCTATTTTTAATAGCTCAACCGATGCCCTACCATATACATATTCTTGATTAGAATTTTCAATTAACTTTGTTAAAGTATTTTTAGCTATTGACTGAGTTGAATCTATTTTTCCTAGACTGCCGGCTGCAATACACTGAGGATATTCATACTGAGATTGATTAATCACATAAATTAACGCATTAATAGTATTTAAGTTTTTAACTTTAATCTCTCCCAATAGAGTAGCAGCTTGACACCATATTAATTCATCTTGAGACTGATTAATAGTATTAACTAAACTATCAGCAACTATGATGGAACTGATTTGTAATATCGATTGATAAGCTAGATAAAAAACTGGTGAAGGATAATTGTTATTATTTATTTTATAGTTATACTGAAGGCTTAAGTTAATAACTGTATCAATTATTTCCTCGACTTCTTCAAATTCCTTAACTTCAGTAATTGCTGAAGCGGCTAAAAAGTAAGCTTTATATCCATATATATTTAAACAACTATCTTCAAAATTAATCAATGTTTTAAGTAGCATATCTTTTGATTCTTGGTTTATATCATTACGTCCCAACCAAAAAAGAAATACTTGCTTATATTCTGGTTCAAAAATATGATAACGTTTTCCTGGAACAGGTCGATCTACATGGTCACGAGGTACGAAAAAGTCCCAATCATCTATTGCTAAAGCTGCAAAGTATTCTTGAAATGAAGGATGAAAAAATTGATAAATAGGTTTATCTGTTTGATTATCTCGATCTATCAACACTAACCAATCAAGATTCAAAGCTAAATTAAATAACTCATCATTAATAATGTCTTCCTTAACCAAACTCTTAGGTAATCTGAATCTGGCTGAACTATCCAAAGCTGCGATCGCCAACCGACCCAAAGCTTGATGAAGTTGATGCTGTAGCGTTGGTTGATTAACTAAATCGATCCCTATTTTTGCGGGTTTCCACTCATAAAAAT
Source organism: uncultured Lyngbya sp. (assembly GCA_964571155.1). Classification (GTDB taxonomy): domain Bacteria; phylum Cyanobacteriota; class Cyanobacteriia; order Cyanobacteriales; family Microcoleaceae; genus Capilliphycus. The sequence goes on from CAZNCM010000012.1 coordinate 16,211, forward strand.
AAACGATAAACTGTTGATAGAGTCCGGCTTTCGTTTCGGGAAGTTCAGCATTTGGATTTCTATAAAAAATCTGACACAGTAAAGCTAAACGTAGAGGATTTGTAACCAGTTGGCTAACGTGTTCGTGTTGGGGTTCTTTCAGCTTATCTTGTAACGCTTGTCCTCGCTGTTCCTGTTTTGCTTTAGTAAACCAACCTTGAATAAACTGATTAACTTGTTCCGATATAAATTCCTGAGTTTTGTAGGTTTCAAAGCCAGAGAGAGGATTATTGAGATAAGTATCCCAAACATTTGTGCGACAGGTTAAAATAATTCGCGCCTCACTTAACCAACCTGTCAGTTGTTCTCGAATATTTTCCAGTTTTTGAGAAATAGAAGTTTCTCCAATTTCGTCAACCCCATCCAATAACAGCCAAACTCCACCCCGTTTCAAACGTTTTTGTAAAAGTTTTTCGAGTGTTTCTGAGTCAATATCTAAGTCAGTGTATGCTGTTGCGTTGGGTAGCCATTTCTCAAGAATATATTCTTCCAGCGTCTTTTTTTGCAGATTTCCTAGCGAAATAAAAATATACAGATCTTTTGTTTCATCTTTAATATAAGTCGCAATTTGATCGACCCAGGTTGTTTTACCCGATCCAGATTCTCCAACAATAGCAAGGCGTTTGTTCCGATTCTTTCCGATGACTTCACTTAAAAATTCATTATGTTCATAAATTCGTTCAATCACCTCGTTTTCGCGAAAATTAATTGGTTTTATGGGGATGTCCTCTCTGAGATTTTGTTGTTGTTTACGTTCAACTAATCCCAATGAAACATAGACTTGAGTTTCAAACCCCATTTGAGTAGCTTTTCGCCGAATTTGTTGGTTTTGTTGCTGGTTTTCCAACATTTTCGCGCACACTTCACGCCACCAGTCAATTTGAATATCTGGGGACGCAGTAGATATTGTTTTTCTGTAAGTTTCAAGTAGTTTGGGAATATCACGGTATGTAATAGTTTTATCAAGCTGAAGCAATTCTTTAACTTTTGGATAAACCTCTCTAGATAAAGTCTGTCGAACTGTATCGGAAGGATTTTTTCCTCCATAGCCGAGTTGATCGCTAATTTCTTTTGGAGAATAACCACACAAAACTCCTCGCAGAAATGTTTTAGCGTTTGGTGATAACCCTCCTAAGTATGATGTATAAAGCGTCTCAATCTCCCAATTCTCATAAGCCTGGGAAAATTCTTCTTCAAATGGCTGTGAGTTAGATGTCATTGCGGTTCCTGGCGTAGCTATAACTCTGATTTTAGCAACATTATTAATGACACTCACGGATACTCACGAAATTACTAACGGAGTGTGAGTAGGCTTCAGCTTGGTGTTTCAGATAGGCTGTAAATAGTTCAAAAAACACAAGGAAAAAACCAATGGAAGCTTACCAACTTAGCCTTTTCCCCAACGAACCCCCCGTTCCCGTCGAGTCCCAAAATAAAAAACGAACTCCCAGAAAAATGCAACCTCAACCTATCGAAATCATCCGCACAACCGAACAAGCCGCAATTCTTTTGAATATATCCAAATCAACCCTTTATAACGCCAGTCGAGCCGAAAAAGCTTATCAAAAAGGTGATTGGATAGCCGAATATTTGGATCGAAATAGTTGGAAAGTCACCTACAACCCGTCAGAATCTCATTAATTTTCAATGGAGGTAAACCCAATGACTTATTCTCTAAAGTCCCATTCTGTCAATTCTAATCTTTCAACCGAGTTCGATATCAACAATGCTGAGGAGTTGTTGTCAAGTTCTCACTTATTTGAAAGTGGCGAGATCAGTAATGAATACGAAATGATTGTCATGGATATACTAGAAGTGATTTTAGGCGATCGCTTTCGGTATTGTCCGCAAGTTCCCTTAGAAATTATTTGTTCTCGGTCAGAGTTTTATCATCTACCCAATGATATTTGGAAATTTTGGGTGAGTTCAAAAGTCGATATTGCGCTGATGGAACGAACTTTTCCCGCCAGTCGTAAAGCGAAACTTGTAGTCGAATGTCAATCACATTGGCATGATTTACCTGAGATTCAAAAACGCGATTGGCTCAAAGCCGAACTTCTGGCTGCGGTAAAAGTTCCTCTAATTTATGTGCGACGAGTTGATGAAGATACACGATTTTATCGATTTTTTACTCCCAATAAACAAGACGAAATCTATTACAATCCTATTACCCAAGCCGGACAAACCGAACTGAAAACTTTTTTTGATATCTATCTGTAAATCATCAATTCTTGTCTCTTAACTCCTCTCTCCTCCGAGGAGAGTTGGGAGAGGTTAATAACAGAAACTACGCCGACGCATACCCCGTATATTGTCGAACTTCGGGAGGATGAAAAGCAAGAACAATATGATCTTTGGGGACTCCCGCCGCAACGAGTTCATCTGTAATTCCGTCTTCAATTCCATCATAATGAATCCAGATTTTATCATTGCGAATTTCTGCATGAACGATACAGCCGTGAACTCGTCGATTATTTTCCCAACCTTCATGTATCAGCATAAAATGATTAGAGTCGCGACTAACAATAACAGATGTAGTCACATCGCCATAACGATAAGGAAGATCGGCATAATATTGCAGAATTTTCTCCAGGAGATCGCGCCATTTGTCTAAGGTTTGATTGGGGGTGTCCATAGAATTATTTTCTCACGATTTTGGTCGAAAACTATCATGCGAAAACCGGGTTCTTCTAATAGAAGTTTTCCCGCTTCCTCTTGAAACAAAGTGTTAAAGGTGTTGGAACTAACAGCTAGGTACAGATAACGGTCTGGTTCTATTTTTTGAAGTGTTCTAGCGTATAAAAAGAATTGTCCCCAGGCACTTTGAAGGTCATTGATGGGAGAAGCACTCAGAAAGCTTTTGATTTCGACAGCAATTTTTTCAGAATCTCGTTCAGCAGCAATGAGTTTTTCCGCCCCCAAATCTACAAACGTTGAGCGTTCTCCTATTTTAAGAACAAGCGGATCATCGGTAATTGTCCAACCGTCTTTAATCAAGGCAGTGCGGACAGTATCGTGATAGAGGTCTTTGGCGGGCATAAAAATTGTCCTGTTTAGGCTCCATCTGTATTTATTTTATACTACTTCTTTTAACTCCCCTCGCCTCGCAGGAGAGGGGTTGGGGGAGAGGTCAATCTCGATAATCCCCTTCAGTGTTATAAATTAGTATAATCAACAGAAAAGTTTTAGGCTAAAAAGTCAAAATTATGAATATCAAAAAAATAGTTTACCTCCTCCTCGCCATTGCGGGTTTAATTTTTCCCTGGTATTATAATCTTCAATTTTTTGCTAATGGGAGTTTGGGGGAATTTGTCGCCGCGCCTGCGGGGAATTTAGCAACACAATCGATTAGTTTAGATTTGTTTATTGCGACTGTTGTTGGTTCGGTTTGGATGTATTTTGAATCAAAACGGTTGAGTATGAAGTTGGGGTTTGTTTATATTTTGATTGGGTTTTTAATTGCGTTTTCTTTTGCATTACCTCTGTTTTTATATGTTCGGGAAGGTAAGTTAGAAGATGAAATAAATATAACATCTCCTTAACTAGAAAAGTTTTGAAACAGAGGGAAAAGGTTAACTTTTAATCATCCTTTTCCCTTTTTAGAGGTCTTAATTGCGGAAAACCTCGTTGGCAATGCTACCATCGGGGCGAATTAACTGCACCTGCAAGGGCATTTGACCCACCGCATGAGTCGAACAGCTTAAACAGGGATCGTAGGCGCGAATACCCGCTTCTACCCGGTTTAATAGCCCTTCTGGAATGTCGTTTCCATGAATATAATGTTGGGCAATTTGAGTGACCGTTTTATTCATGGCGAGGTTATTTTGTCCGGTGGCAATAATCAAATTCACCTTTTGAATTAAGCCATTTTCATCGACGTTGTAGTGATGAAATAACGTTCCGCGTGGGGCTTCGCTAACGCCAATTCCTTCTAAATTATTAATCCCGGCATTGGCGCGAACCCGTGAAGAAACGACATCTGGATCGTCAACTAAACGCTCAATTTCTTCTAAACAAGCGATAATTTCTATGAGTCTCGCGTAGTGATAAAAGAAGGAAGAAGTCGCCACCCGTCCGCCCGCACGATCGCGAAATTCTTGTAATTCTTGATCGGCTTCTGGGGTGCCAATGCGATCGCAAACGTTCAACCGGGCTAACGGTCCAACCCGGTACATTCCATCGGGATATCCCAACGGTTTGTAATAGGGAAACTTCAGATAAGACCAATTTTCAACCGCTTCTCCCAAGAAGTCTTGGTAATTATTTTCACTCAAGCGATCGGCAACAATATTCCCGTCGCTATCAACAAATCGCAGATGTCCCCCGTAGTGTTCCCAGTCGCCATTTTCGGCAACTAAACTCATAAATAATGAGGGGAATTTTCCAAAAGCATCCACCTCATCGGTAAAGTGAGAATCCAGCAAATTTTTAAACAGAGAAAGGGCGTTTTTTGCGGTATCTTTTGACTCGGGAAGGCGTTCTTTTATCCAAGTTCGACCTTCTTCGGATAAGGGCGATCGCACCCCTCCCGGCACCGCCCAAGCCGCATGAATTTTCTTCGCGCCCAATATTTCAATTACCGTTTGACCAAACTGACGCAGGCGAATTCCTCCCCGTGCTAAATCGGGATCGGAAGCAATTAATCCGAATATATTTCGTTTGGCGGGATCGCTATCCCAACCGATGAGAAAATCGGGACTACTGAGGTGGAAAAACGAGAGCGCGTGGGATTGAGTTAACTGGGCTAAATTCATCATTCGCCGCAGTTTTTCGCCCCCTGGAGGAACTTGAACCGCTAAGATTTTATCGCCTGTTTTAGCAGAAGCCAATAAATGACTCACCGGACAAATTCCACAAATTCTAGCAGTAATTCCTGCCATTTCAAACATCGGGCGACCTTCGCAGAATTTCTCAAAGCCGCGAAATTCTACAACGTGAAATCGAGCATTTTCTACTTCGCCCGCATCATCTAAATAGACTGAAATTTTAGCGTGACCCTCGATTCTTGTTACCGGGTCAATGACAA
>CAZNCM010000012.1:21330-21727 GCA_964571155.1 uncultured Lyngbya sp.
CTGTTGTTATCCAAATTTGAGCATTTCCCGGCCTTCAATTTGGGGTTTTTCTCCTTCTAATAAGGGTGCGATCGCGGCTTTAATCCGATCGGCGGGTGGCGGACAACCCGGTAAAAACAAATCGACATCCACGACTTCATGGATGGGGCGCACCCGATCAAGCAGTTCCGGGACAATACCGGGGTCTTTCGGAATTTGCGGCGTGACATCACCTAACTCTAAATAACAACGTTTTAAAACAGGTTCGGAACCCCCCAACATATTTCGCATGGCGGGAACGTTCGCTGTTACTGCACAGTCTCCGAAAGAAATCAGCAGTTTCGATCTTTCTCTAGCTTTTTTTAACAATTCAAAATTTTCTTCGTTAGCAACCGCCCCTTCCACCAAACAAACATCT
>CAZNCM010000012.1:21737-25019 GCA_964571155.1 uncultured Lyngbya sp.
TTTCGGGAAATTCTTTGATGTCACTGCCCACCGGACTGAAGACAACATCAACTTTTTCTGCTAGGTCAATTAGCCATTCATCTAAGTCTAAAAAAGACATATGACAGCCGGAACAACCCGCCAACCAAATGGTTGCAAATCTTATCTTAGCCATTCTTTTTTCTCCCGTGCGGTAACAATAAAGTCAAGTTTAGAATGGTCGTGAATCATTTCTTCTACTGTAGATCCTTTGCGGAAAATTGAACCCGTCGGACAAGCATCTACACATTTTCCACAAGAAGTACAAGCACTAACTTGACCCCAAGGTTGATTTAACCCGGTAATAACTTTAGCATCGGCACCCCGTCCGGCGACATCCCAAACGTGGGCGCCTTCAATTTCATCACACACTCGAACACAGCGAGTACAGAGAATACAACGGTTGTGATCGATGCCAAATTGGGGATGAGAAATATCAACTTCTCGCTTGGGAAATGTGTAAGGGAAACGGGTATGATCCATCCCAACTTCTATCGCCACATCTTGCAATTCACAGTTACCATTTGACACGCAAACTGCACAGACATGATTCCCTTCTGAGAATAACAATTCTACTACCATTTTCCGGTATTCTTGCAGTTGGGAATTCTGCGTTGTTACTTCCATTCCTTCGGAAACTTCGGTCACGCAAGCGGGAAGTAATTTGTTAATTCCTTTGATTTCAACCAAACATAACCGACAGGCACCAACGTCGGATATTCCTTCTAAATGGCAAAGGACGGGGATGTGAACTCCCGCTTCTTTGGCGGCGTCTAATATTGTTGAACCTTCTTCGATGGCGACGTCAATTCCATCTATTTTTAGGGTTTTTACAGACATAAATGTGTTCTCCTCTTTGAGTCGGATCGGTGTTTTTTTGACCTCTCTCCTTTGCCCCCTAAATCCCTTACCCTAGCCCCCAAACCCCCAATAGTGGGGGCTTTCTAAAATGGGGATTTTAACTCTAGTTCCCCCCAGAATTGGGGGGCGGAGGGGGGCAAGAGGAGTAATTAACAAATGTCAATTCCTAACCTAAACAAGCGGCCAAATCTTCATCGGGGGTGGTAATCGGTTTGAGGTTGTATTTCTCCGATAACAAATTCAACACGTTGGTCGAAAGAAAGGCGGGAATTGTCGGCCCCAAGCGAATATCTTTTATTCCCAAATACAGCAGGGTTAACAACACCGCCACCGCTTTTTGTTCGTACCAAGACAGAATCATTGATAAGGGCAATTCGTTCACATCCATCTCAAACGCTTGGGCTAATCCCAACGCAATTTGAATGGCAGAATAGGCATCGTTACACTGTCCAACATCCATCAACCGGGGCAGATTTCCAATCTCTCCCAACTGTTTATCGAAGAAGCGGAATTTACCGCAAGCTAACGTTAAAACAATGCAATCTTTGGGAACTTTTTCCACAAATTCGGTGTAATAATTGCGATCCGGTTTCGCGCCGTCGCAACCGCCAACCAGGAAGAAATGGCGAATTTTGCCTTCTTTTACGGCCGAAATGACCTGATCCGCCACATTTAAAACGCTGTTTCGGGCAAAACCTACTGTTACTTGACGGGGTTCTTTTTCTTCCGTAAATCCCGGCAAACTTAGGGCTTTTTGAATGGCTGCGGTAAAGTTGGGGGTATTGTCTTCTGTATCCGGTAAATAGCTAATTCCCGGATAGCCAACCGGCCCCAACGTAAACAGTTTATCTTCGTAGGTTTCTTGGGTGGGCATTAAACAGTTTGTCGTGACAATAATCGCCCCCGGAAACTTGGCAAAATCTTTGGTTTGATTCTGCCAAGCCGTGCCGTAATGCCCGTACAAATGGGGATATTTTTGCTTTAAAAGCGGATAACCGTGTGCGGGCAATAATTCGCCGTGCGTGTAAACGGTAATCCCGGTATTTTCGGTTTGTTTGAGAATAGCTTCGAGTTGTTTAATGTCGTGTCCCGACACTAACATTGCTTTACCCAATTTCGGGTTTAACGGGACAACCGTTGGCGTCGGATGGCCGTAGGTTTGAGTGTGACCCGCATCCAACAATTCCATCGCCAAATAGTTGATTTCTCCAACTTTTAACGCCAAATTTACCCAATCTTCTAAACTGAGGTTATTTTGGTCTAAAGCGGCTAAGGCTTCATAACAAAATTGGTAAATGCGGTCATCTTCCTGACCCAATTCTTGGGCGTGAAAGCTGTAGGATGCCAACCCTTTCACCCCGTAAAGCACCGTTAATTTAAGCGAGAAAATATCAACGTCGGTTTTCGACTGGGTGATAAATTTTAGGGCGATATCTTGACCCTGTTGTGCCAAACTTTCGGTGTAGTCCGGTTCGTAACAACTCACCTCCGACCAATCAACTGAAGCTTCATGTTTTGCGACTTCAGCTTTTAAATTTTCCCGCAATTGAATCGCGTGTTGAATGGCTTCCCCAAAACGTTTTTTATTAAAGTTAACGTTGGTCATTGTGGAAAACAACGACTCGCAGGTAAACACATCTATTTCGCGGGTTGCTATTCCCAATTCCTTCGCTTTTAACGCAACCGGGGCAATTCCCCGCAGGCAATAAACGAGTAAATCTTGAACGGCATTCACTTCTGGACTTTTCCCACAAGCGCCCCACTGATGGCAGCCTTGTCCGCTTGCGGTTTGTTCGCATTGTTCACAAAACATGGTTAATTCTCTTTGAAACTTCAACAGGTTAACTAAACCAAAACCTTCTGATTAGAAACCTCTTGCGATACCAACAATTCGGTGTATTCCTGTTCAAAATAATGCAAGGTACTCACAATTGGATTCGGTGCCGTTTGTCCCAACCCGCACAAACTTGTAGCTTTTACCATTCCACACAATTCTTTGAGTTTTTCCAAGTCTGCTGCGGTGGCTTGTTTTTTGATCAGTTTCGTTAAAAGCTGATACATTTGCACGGTTCCGGCGCGGCAGGGAATACATTTTCCACAACTTTCTTCGCGGCAAAAATCCATATAAAATTGCGCGACTTGAATCATGCTGGTACCTTGATCCATCACCACCATACCACCCGAACCCATCATCGAACCCAACTTAGTTAAAGATTCGTAATCAACGGGCGTATCCAACAAATGAACCGGAATACAACCGCCTGACGGCCCTCCTGTTTGTACGGCTTTAACTTCTCCATCGGGAACTCCTCCGCCCATTTCTTCGACAATTTCTCGGAGGGAAATTCCCATTGGAACTTCAATTAATCCCGTATTTCTTATTTTACCCGTTAGAGAGAAAAT
>CAZNCM010000012.1:25029-32626 GCA_964571155.1 uncultured Lyngbya sp.
GGGCCTTTGCTTTTTTCTGTGCCGATACTGGCAAACCAATCAGCGCCTTTACGGATAATTGGGGCAATATTTCCAAAGGTTTCAACGTTGTTAATTAACGTCGGTTTTTCCCACAACCCCGAAACAGCCGGATAGGGCGGACGGGGACGAGGTACACCTCGATTTCCATCAATAGACGCAATTAAAGCGGTTTCTTCCCCGCAAACAAACGCACCGGCGCCGACCCGAATATCGACGGTAAAATCAATCGGTGATTCAAAAATTTTACTGCCTAAAATGTTTTGACGTTTAGCCTGTTGGATGGCTTTTTGTAAACGAGAAATTGCCAGGGGATATTCCGCCCGAACATAAATATATCCTTGAGTTGCACCAACTGCATAGCCTGCGATCGCCATGCCTTCTAAAATTCGGTGCGGGTCACTTTCTAACACGCTGCGATCCATAAAAGCGCCCGGATCGCCTTCATCGGCATTACAAATCACATACTTTTGTCCGGGGGGCATTTTCGCAACGGTTGCCCATTTTAAACCTGTTGGATAACCGGCGCCGCCCCGTCCTCTCAAACCCGATTTTGTGATTTCTGCAACCACATCTTCCGGGGTCATTTCATAGATAGCATGATGCAGGGCTTGATAACCACCAACGGCTAAATATTCGCCAATTTTTTCGGGGTCAATTTTGCCGCTATGTTCGCGAACCACTAACAGTTGACGGCTGAAAAATGGATGTTTGGGATCGCCGGGTGTCGCTTTAACTTCTCCCCCATTTAACCCTTCTACAATTGAAGCGGCAACTTCCGGTTTAACCACTTCGTATTGTAATCCTTCGGGTTCGATTTCGACAATCGGGCCTTTGCCACAAAATCCCATACAACCGACGCCAACCACTTGCACTTTATCTTGGAGTCCGGCTTTTTTAACCGCCTGTTCCATTTCTTTTTTCACAGCTAAAGAATTGGCAGCCTGACAACCTGTAGACGTGCAACAATGAATGCGAATACTTTTAAGAGATTGACGTTCTTGTTCGGCGAGTTCTAATAGATCGTTAAGTTCCATAGTGTTCTCTTGTCTCAAATTTAACTTGGGTTGAACTTGAAAAACCCAACTGTTTTTTATTAGAAGTTCAGAAGGAAAGAAGTCAAAAGTGATCAATTATGATCTTTGCTTTTGCCTCTTACCTGTTCCCTATTCCGCTTGCCATTCCTTGATTTTTTCCACCGAAGATTCTGCGGTTTGTTGGGGTGCCATTTTGCCGTCATAAACTACAACGGGGGCAATGCCACAAGCCCCGACACAACGGGCTGTAACGAGGGAAACTAAACCGTCTGGGGTGGTTTCTCCCGAATGAACTCCGGTGTGTTCTTCGAGGGCGGCTAACACTTTGTCACCGCCTCTGACGTAACAAGCGGTTCCCATGCAGATCACGCAGTTATGACGGCCTGCGGGTTTGAGGGAGAATAGATGGTAAAAGGTGGCGACGCCGTAGACTTTGCTGAGGGGCAGTTTCAGGTTACGGGCGATGTACATTAAAACGTCGTCTTCGAGATACCCGAAGGCTTCTTGGGCTTTGTGTAGCACTTCGATCAGGGCATCTTGACGGTATTGGCTGCGTTTCATGGTGACATCCAACACCTTAAAGCGCTTATCGCCACTGGGATGAGTTGATGAATCTTGGGTTTGCCCCGATGCGGGGGCTTTTGTTGATTGCATGGTTCTTTGCTGACAATTTCAGTTACTTTTCGGTGTCGAATGCTATTGTTTCTCTAACGACACCATTGAGGGGATTTTCACGAGCAACGACCAAATTCAAACTTGTTCAAAACAACACTATGGTTGTTTATGTAAATTTGTTAACCAACCTCTTGTCTAGGTTCAATTTCTAATTTTAACTATATCGGAATATTTTGTCCGCAATTGTTAAATTTATTCTAAAATTTACTCACACAACTCTGTTAAGAATTGCTGCTAAATCGACCTCGAACCCGTCAATCGATTAAATTGAGTGGTAAGATCATCGTTTATTTACAAAAAGACTTGGCTATGACTGGAGAACTATTCTGAAAAATCCTCCGAATCCAATCCTGGATTCAAGTTCTAGGCCGGAAAAAAGCAACAGAAAATCACAAAGTATTAAAAAACATTAAGAGCCGCTCCCTTTTCAGAACATCTATTGGAAGATCAACATAGAGGAGCCGATCGGAGGTTGTCCCCGTTAAAAATTCAAATCTTCTCACCAATCCGCTCAAAAAGTGAAAATGGGGGTAAGGATCAGACTCAGGTGTTAAAGCCAAGATCAGCAAACAAAAACAGGCTATAAACGCCAACCCAAAATCAACGGAGTAAATTTTTAAGGTAAGCAGACAACTTAACCCGACAACTTAACCCTAAATTTTTAACTGTTGATTAAAAAATATAGAACCGTTTATAATTGATATTGAGGAACTCAACACAACACAGCAATGATTGCCGTGAGTCGTAAAATTGGATGAGATTTTTTGCAGGTTTAATAACAGAAAGGAAAAGCCTTTACCCAATACACTCAACCTCATGGATGAGTAGAGTCGCATCAAACTGAGTCATTTTCATCTGTCGTTAATCTGCTGATAACCGCAGCATTGAGAGGAAATCCAAATGAACACAAAAACCTATGCAACCCTCGACGGGAACGAAGCAGTCGCCCGTGTCGCTTACCGTCTCAACGAAGTGATTGCCATTTACCCCATTACCCCCTCCTCACCGATGGGAGAATGGGCGGATGCGTGGATGTCTGAAGCCCAACCCAACCTTTGGGGAAGCATTCCCTCGGTGGTGGAAATGCAAAGCGAAGGGGGCGCAGCCGGGGCGGTGCATGGGGCGTTACAAGCGGGTTCTCTCACCACCACCTTCACCGCTTCTCAGGGATTATTGCTGATGATCCCGAATTTATATAAAATCGCAGGTGAACTGACAAGCTGTGTGATCCACGTCGCCGCGCGGAGTTTAGCCGCCCAAGGCCTCTCGATTTTTGGCGATCATAGCGATGTTATGGCCGCCCGGGCGACCGGGTTTGCGATGTTGTGTTCCGCCTCCGTCCAAGAAGCCCACGACTTCGCCTTAATTGCCCAAGCCGCTACCCTAGAGTCCCGTCTTCCCTTCATCCACTTCTTCGACGGGTTCCGCACCTCCCACGAAGTCCAAAAAATCGAAACCCTTGATGAGTCGGTATTGCGTTCAGTCATTGACGATAAATATGTCTACGAACATCGCGCCCGGGCCTTGACTCCCGACGCCCCCGTACTGCGAGGAACCGCCCAAAACCCCGATGTCTACTTCCAAGCCCGAGAAACGGTGAATTCATTCTATACCGCTTGTCCGGCAATGGTTCAACACGCAATGGACAAAGTGGGAGAACTCACCGGACGTCATTACAAACTATTTGAATATTACGGTGCGCCCGATGCCGAACAGATCATTATCCTCATGGGTTCGGGTTGCGAAACTGTTCACGAAACCGTTGATTTCCTAACAGCCCAAAACGAAAAAGTTGGGGTGTTAAAAGTGCGGTTATATCGCCCTTGGGATAACCAACGCTTCATCGAAGCTATCCCCAAAACCGTTAAAAGTATTGCCGTTTTAGACCGCACAAAAGAACCGGGCGCAGGCGGCGAACCGCTTTATTTAGATGTCGTTACCGCTTTCATGGAAGCCTGGGACGGACAACTGCCAAAACTCATTGGCGGACGCTACGGTTTATCCTCAAAAGAGTTTACTCCGGCAATGATCAAAGGCGTATTTGATCACCTGGCTCAAGGAAAACTAAAAAATCACTTCACCGTTGGAATTAACGATGATGTTAGTTTAACTTCTCTGCCTTTTGATCCCGAATATTCTATCGAACCCGATAACGTTGTTCGGGCGATGTTTTATGGGTTGGGTTCTGACGGTACTGTTGGGGCGAATAAAAACTCAATTAAAATTATTGGCAACGATACCGACAACTACGCCCAAGGTTATTTTGTTTACGACTCGAAAAAATCCGGGGCGGTGACAATTTCTCACCTGCGTTTCGGTCCGAACCCCATTCGTTCCACTTATTTGATTTCTCAAGCCAACTTTATTGGCTGTCATCAATGGACGTTTGTTGAAAAATTGGACGTTCTTAAATCTGCGGCAAACGGTTCAACCTTCCTGTTAAACAGTCCCTACAACCGGGAGGAAGTTTGGGGAAAACTGCCCCTAGAAATGCAGGAACAAATTATCCGCAAGCAACTCAAATTCTATGTGATTGATGCCGATACCGTTGCCCGAGAAAGCGGCATGGGACGGCGCATCAATACAATTATGCAAACCTGTTTCTTTGCCCTGGCTGGTGTTTTACCCCGAGAAGAAGCGATCGCCAAAATCAAGAAAACGATTGAAAAAACCTACGGTAAAAAAGGTGCGGAAATTGTTCGCATGAATATTCAAGCCGTAGAAAATACCTTAGCAAATCTGCACGAAGTTAACGTTACCGAAGTTAATAGTGATCTCCATCGTTTACCCCCAATTCCTGTTAATGCACCGATATTTGTTCAAGAAGTGGAAGGGGCAATGATTGCCGGAAAAGGAGATGAATTACCCGTCAGTGCTTTACCCTGTGATGGTACTTATCCAACCGGAACTGCAAAATGGGAAAAACGTAATGTAGCCCAAGAAATTCCCGTTTGGGACCCGGATGTTTGCGTGCAATGTGGTAAGTGTATTATGGTTTGTCCTCATGCGGTAATTCGGGGTAAAGTTTATGAGGAAAAAGAATTAGAAAAAGCACCGGAAACCTTTAAGTCTACAAAGATTAAAGATAAGGAATATTCGGGTCAGAAATTCACCATTCAAGTCGCCCCAGAAGATTGTACCGGATGCGGAATTTGTGTTGATATTTGTCCGGCAAAAAATAAATCGATGGCATCCCGCAAAGCGATTAATATGGAACCCCAACTTCCCCTGCGGGAACAAGAACGAGAAAATTGGGATTTCTTCCTCAATTTACCCAACCCAGATCGCCGTCAATTGCACGTTGATCGCATTCGTCAACAACAATGGCAAGAACCCTTATTTGAGTTCTCTGGGGCTTGTGCAGGTTGTGGAGAAACGCCTTATATTAAGCTAGCAACTCAGCTATTTGGCGATCGCATGGTAATCGCAAATGCCACAGGGTGTTCGTCTATTTATGGCGGAAATTTACCCACCACACCCTACACCACAAACGCTGAAGGACGGGGGCCTGCTTGGTCGAATAGTTTGTTTGAAGATAATGCCGAATTTGGCTTAGGGTTCCGGCTTTCCATTGACAAACACGCCGCTTTTGCTACAGAATTATTGCAGAAATTAGGCGGACTGATTGGGGATAATTTAGTCTCGAAAATTATCAGCAACCCCCAAAAATCAGAAGCCGATATTTGGGAACAACGGGAACTCGTCGCCCAACTCAAACAAAACCTACGAGGTGTTGATGATCCCGATGCTCAACAATTAGTCAGTGTTGCGGATTATTTAGTGAAGAAATCGGTTTGGATTTTTGGTGGGGATGGTTGGGCTTATGATATTGGCTATGGCGGTGTTGATCATGTGATTGCTAGTGGTCGAAATGTCAATATTTTGGTGATGGATACCGAGGTTTATTCTAATACCGGAGGTCAATCTTCTAAGTCTACACCTCGCGCGGCGGTGGCGAAATTTGCCGCAGGAGGTAAACCTGCACCGAAGAAAGATTTAGGCTTAATTGCCATGACTTACGGTAATGTTTATGTGGCGAGTGTGGCGATGGGGGCGCGAGACGAACACACGTTAAAAGCCTTCTTAGAAGCCGAAGCTTATGATGGGCCATCATTAATTATTGCCTACTCTCATTGTATTGCTCATGGGATTAATATGATGACGGCGATGAACCTGCAAAAAGAGATTGTTGAAAGTGGTCGTTGGTTGTTGTATCGTTATCATCCAGAACTTGCAGATCAAGGTAAAAATCCGTTACAACTTGATTCGCGATCGCCGAAGAAACCCGTAGAAGTTTCGATGTATCAAGAAAACCGTTTCAAGATGTTAACCAAGAGCAAACCTGCTGAGGCTAAACAGTTAATGCAACAAGCCCAAAAAGATGTTAATACTCGTTGGGAAATGTATCAATATTTGGCAAATCGTTCCGTGGAAATAAACGGTGATTCTGGCGAAAGTAACGAAACTGAATAAAGTCAATTATACCCCCATATAAAAATTCTCCCCTCGCCCCACCCCCCTTTCAAAGGGGGGATCAAGGGGGGATTGAGAGGGGTTGGGGGAGAGGTTCTAACAAATGTAAGATTAATTCCCCATCACTTTCTGATTTTTGGAGAACAAAAACAATGGATATAACGACAACTTACTTAGGCTTAAATTTACGTTCCCCTCTCGTTCCGTCTGCGGCTGCACCGTTATCAGAAGACCTCGATAATATTAAACGCCTCGAAGACGCCGGGGCGGGTGCGGTGGTGCTGCATTCGCTATTTGAAGAACAATTATTGCGGGAAAAATTTGAACTCCAACATCATTTAGAATACGGTACCGAAAGCTTTGCCGAGGCGTTAACTTACTTTCCCGAACCCGATGAATTTCATGTCGGCCCGGAACTTTATTTAGAACATATTCGCCAAGCAAAACAAGCCGTTCAAATTCCAATTATTGCCAGTTTAAACGGTTTTTCTTCGGGCGGTTGGGTGGAATATGCTAAACTCATGCAAGATGCCGGAGCCGATGCGATTGAACTGAATATTTACTACGTTCCCACTGATTTTAACATGACTGGGGCGCAAGTTGAACAGAATTATATTGATACTTTGCGAGAAGTGAAAGCGGAAGTTAGTATTCCCGTAACGGTGAAATTAAGTCCGTTTTTTAGCAATATGGCAAACATGGCAAAACAGTTAGATGAAGCCGGGGCTGATGGCTTGGTTTTGTTTAATCGTTTCTTGCAACCGGACATTAATCCCGAGGAATTAGAAGTTGAACCCGGTTCGATTTTAAGTAATGCTCAAGCTTTGCGTTTACCGATGCGGTGGATCGCGATTTTATACGGTCGAATTAATGCAGATTTAGCCTCAACCAGTGGCGTTCAACGGGGTCGAGATGCGATCAAAATGTTAATGGCAGGGGCAAAAGTAACTCATGTTTGTTCGGCTTTATTACGACATGGAATTCCCTACCTTCAGACTATGGAAATTGAGATCAAAAGCTGGATGGAGGAGAAAGAATATGAGTCCGTTAAACAGATGCAAGGGTCGATGTCACAACTCCATTGTGAGGATCAATCTGCCTACGAACGCGCTCAATACATGAAAGCGATTACTTCTTATCGTCCTGAACGAAGTATCATCTAATATAAAGTTTTTTCCCTAGTTTTCTCAGCTAGGGAACAATTTTTATGGGGATTTAGTAAGTCTTAACTTCTATTAAAGTAACTTCAATAGACGAATAAAACCCGCTTGTTCAAAATATTGATCTGTAGAGTGGTTTTATGGACATCCCCAGGGTTCAACATTTTTTGGTTAACCAACTACATCAGCAAATTCAAGATTCAGGAGTTAACATAGATCCTCTAGATATTCCCG
>CAZNCM010000012.1:32636-36577 GCA_964571155.1 uncultured Lyngbya sp.
TATCCTCTCAAAGATTCCTGGCCAATTCGATATCACTCTACGATCGCTTTAAAACTGGCAAAAATTAACCATCAAAACCCTATCGAGATTGCCACTCAAATTGTTCACAGTTTGTCATTTCCAAACCAAGGGATTGAGATGACTATGGAAGTCATACCATCAGGAATCATTACATTTGAATTAACCGATCAGGCTATAGTTGCTTGGTTAAAACAGATGACTCAAACCCCGTTACCGACATCAAGTTTTTCCCCGACTTCAACTCAAACAATCTCTTTAAATCAAAACTTATTTGCTGTACAATATAGTCATGCTCGTTGCTGTTCAATTCTTAGGTTAGCTGATCGCGATCGCCTGATTACCTTAGCTCAACCCCATCTGCAAACAACCCCACCATTATGGTTATTAATAAAACCCAATCCAATTCCCTGGCTAGACGTTGACGGAAAACTCCAACTCAATCATAACAGTGAACAGCAATTAATTTGGCAAATTCTCACCGCCTTAGATGCGTGCTATACCTCATCTAATTTACAATACTGGCAAAACAGAGCAAATCAAATTTCTGATGCGTTTCAAGCCTTCTACAGTCAGTGTCAAATTTGGGGAGAAGTCAAACTCCAAACCCCAAAAAAAGCACAAGCTAGACTGGGATTAATCTCAGTGACTCAAGCCTTATTGCAATATATTTTACAAGAAAAACTGGGTCTGATTGCTCCCTTAGAACTGTGAATTTATTCTCAAAATTATCCTAAAAAAAGCCTGCTTTTGAGGTGCAGGCTCGATATAATTTTCTGAAATCTTTTAAGATTTTCTATTCAATTGTGATTGATTGTGGCCCTTTATTACCATTACTGGCTTCCGAAGAAGAAGTTTGAGAGACTGTCGCGCCCTCTTTTGCTAACCAGGTTTTGACCGGATCATCAGATAAATTTAACTTGAGAACACCAGAAACAAAACCCCCTAAAAAAGCGATGGGCTGTTGGGTAAGTCCCTCAAAAATTGGCTTGAGTTCATCCATGACAAATTACAGTCTCCTTTTTTACAGTGAACAGTTCTACAGTAAACAATTACCCGTTATTTTAGTTTACAGTTATCGATTTTTTCACGGGTGACGGGTGACTTTGAGTTCTCCAGGCTTTAAAAAACCTGGATTCTAAGCGGAATTGCTACTCAGATTAACATCTGCTTCGCAATATTGCTTACGATACGATCTAGAAAGACTGTCTAGAAAATATCGATGTGGGAGACTCAAAACTCCCCTAGTGACCTTAGCTAAAAGCTGTGTCCTTACATTTATTTTGCGGACTATATTGGCAGCACCATTGCAGTCTGCATTAATCAATCGACCTTGAGAGTCTCTGAACAAACCTCTTTTAACTCGCTTTCCTGAAGACTTCCACCCTTCGGCCCTTCGGGTCGGTGCTTCCTTACTCGGACGCAGGTTCCGAGTACCAGCACCGAGTTTTTCACCGAATGCAGGTAAAGTATCGCTATCTAAGAAACTGGCTTTTGAGGTGTAAGATTCTTCAGTCTCGACAAATTCCATCCCGTGTTGTTCACAGAGTTGAGCGATGCGGGATTTTAATTTAGCTGTGGGAATTTGTACAAAAGACTGGTTATTCTTCTTACCAATATTGATACGGTCTTTATGCCGCTGATTCCATCCAAATACAATAGTTGAAACCTTATTTTTGAGACACCAGTTAATAATGAATCTTGCTGCCTTATTAACATTATCGCGCATTTGACGGTTGCGATGCTCAGTAATAGCAGCAAGCTGTTCATCCCAGTATCCTTGTTCTTTCCCTGTCTTCAGTCTGGAAACTTGCTTGTTGTACCATTGATTTTGCGATTTAACCTTTCTACCATCAATGACAAATGATTTCCCTGTTGTGCTAACACAGGTCAACCAATTATTTAAACCTGGGTCAATCCCAAGAATGTGTTCTGACTTTTCAACCTTCTTTGCTTCCGGTTGTTCGTAAACAAACTCTAGGTAAAAACTTTTATTTCGAGGAACAAACCGAAACTCTTTGATGCTATCAAACCTCAAATTAGTGGGCATAGGTAGCGTAAAGCTATCTATCCCAAACCAAGCTTTAACTTGCTTACCCAGTGAAAATTTTAACTGACCATTAGTTAACTTTACCCAACGAGCTGGATAGCTTACAACAGCTAAACCCCCTTTCTTTCGATACTTTGGGAGTTTGGGCTTGTTAGTTAACTCCCCTCGCTTGTACATTCTAATTAGCTTTTTGTAAGAATTGAATGATTCAATCACACCATGCAAAATTTGTTGAGCGCAAGCTGACCGCAAAGCTTTAAAATGCGGGTTGTTTTTCAGTCTTTTATCAAGGTCATACTTCGACAAGAAGTAATTCGCCTTAAAAAACATTTGACGACACAAATAAACTCCGCAATTTGTTAACTTGTTAGATTCTGAGCAGATATACTCAAGTATTGCTGCAACTTCTTCGCTGTTATTAATCAAGTGTTGTTGACAACCGTACAATTTCATCACCTCCTGTAGATATAATAGCACTAATCAACAGCATTGAAAAACAGTCAATGAAACGTAACCCAGATGAACACCGCATAAACCCTCATTCAGTAACATTACTCAACTACCATTTTGTCTTTTGTCCAAAAAGAAGGAAGAAAGTGTTAGTAGGAGAGGTTGCAATGAGACTTCAAAATATAATTTTTGAGCTTTGCACAGAAAATAATTGGAGACTAATCGCTCTAGAAGTTATGCCTGATCATGTACATTTATTTTTGGAAGTTGATCCGACTTTTTCACCCTCGAAAATAATAAAAAGAGTCAAAGGAAGATTATCGCATCATTTAAGAAAAGAGTATCCACATCTGCTTAAGCTACCAACTCTTTGGACACCTAGTTATTTTTGTGCAACTACCGGAAATGCTTCAACCGAAACGATTAAAAAGTACATCGAAAATCAGAAAGGAAAATAATAGCAGGTTAAAACCTGCCGTGTCGTTATTCATCCAGTCGTTAAAACGAACTGGCTAACTTCCTCCCGTGTTATTCTCGGGTTTATCAATCCCTATTATTGGGCGGGTTTTGTTTCCCAAGGTTTGCAGTAAAATTTCGAGAATGAAATCCACACTTTATCAGATATCGCTGGCTTAATTTTGCTAATCAAGTTTCTCTCTCCTTTCCCTTCGCCTGGTATCATTTTGTGTGATTTCAGATTATTACGAGTAATTTGATGTTATTTTTTATTGATGTTTATCCGGTAAAATTAGAGTTCAAGAATTGTTTAAATTGGGATTTAACCCGAAGAATTATCTGCAAACCCAACTGCTTCTATAGCGGCTTCTAAAGCAATTTCTAAATGAGTCCAATGGGTGCCGCCTTGACAAAACACAATGTAGGGTTCTCTCAATGGGCCGTCGGCTGATAATTCCGAGGTGCTACCATCAATAAACGTGCCACCAGCCATCACTAATTGACTCTCATACCCCGGCATCTCCGCCGGAACAGGATCGAGATAGGAACCGATGGGAGAATATTTCTGTAAGGCGCGACAAAAGGCGATTAATTTTTTAGGCGTTCCCAACTCAATCGCTTGAATCACATCCCGACGAGGTTCTAAGGGTAAAGGGTTAACCCGATAACCCAGTTGGTCAAAAACATGGGCCAGTAAATGGTTTCCTTTTATTGCTTCTCCGACCATTTGCGGGGCCAAAAATAGGCCTTGAAATAATAAGCGATTTTGATCAAAAGTAGCCCCCCCGCTACTACCAATTCCGGGGGCTGTTAGCCGACAAGTCGCCGCTTCTACCAACTCAGCCCGTCCAGCGATATATCCCCCCGCAGGTGCGATCGTCCCTCCCGGATTTTTAATTAACGAACCCGCAATTAAATCAGCGCCCACCGCAGTCGGTTCGAGGGTTTCGATAAATTCACCATAACA
>CAZNCM010000013.1:0-4877 GCA_964571155.1 uncultured Lyngbya sp.
CCCAAGCAAGCGATTTTATTGGAAAATGACTGGGGGAGTTCCGTCTATTTTATTCTGGATGGTTGGGTCAAAATTCGCACCTACAATTTGGACGGGAAGGAAGTTACACTCAATATTTTGGGTAAAGGCGAGATCTTTGGCGAGATGGCTGCCTTAGATGAAGTTCCTCGTTCGACTGATGTGATTACCCTCGCACCGACTATGATCGGAAATATGCCCGCCCAGGATTTTGTTGAGTTAATTACCACTGAACCTAAAGCCGGTATTCGACTGGCTCAATTGATGGGAAGACGCCTACGCCAAGTCAACCGACGACTACGCCTGCGAGAGTCTGATAGTACATCGCGCGTGGCAGATATTTTGCTATTTTTGGCAGAGGGACAGGGTAAAACCACAGAAAATGGTACGCATATCCCGAACCTTCCTCATCGGGAGTTAAGTGGGTTGAGTGGACTCGCACGGGAGACAGTTACCCGAGTTCTCAGTAAACTGGAAAAAAAAGGATTGATTTTTCGCGATAAAGATATTCTCAGAATTCCAGATGTTCATGCTTTAGAGCGAACATTGGTCTAGTGAGAAGATCCCCCAACTACTGTTTAATCCCATCAACTGTTCTCTGTTCTCCTCCCCCCTAAATTTTTTGTGACTAAGACCAAAAAAACTCAAAATTCTTCTCCCTCTGTCTCTCCCCACCCCAATAACTCTCTAGCCTCCGATCCCTCTCGTTCTCCCCTGCGAATGGTGGAAACGGCATTTTTAGCGAGTACAGCGAGTTTGATTTGGTTTGTTAATTATTATTTTCCCATTGGGCCGGTATTACGAATCTTTTTCCCTTTACCCATTGCTTTACTGTATTTGCGTTGGGGAAAACGAGAAGCCTGGATGGGTGCTTTAACTTCTCTACTGTTGTTAACGGTTTTAATGGGGCCGACTCGGAGTATTATCTTTCTTATCCCCTATGGTTGGATGGGGGTGGCGATGGGAGGATTATGGAAGCGGGGGGCGAACTGGTTTGTTTCGATTGGTGTTGGGGCGATTATCGGTTCGATAGGGTTCTTTTTTCGCTATTGGCTATTATCAATTTTATTGGGTCGAGATCTGTGGGTTTATGCGACGACTCAAATTACCGAATTAGCCGAATGGATTTTTATCAAGTTAGGAATACTCGCTCAACCCAGTTTAACGCTGGTACAAGTGATTGCTGTGGCCATGGTCGTCGTTAATAGTGCGATTTATCTGTTTGTGGTTCATTTGGTGGCATTGTTAATCCTTGATCGCCTCAAAAGCCCGATTCCTCGCCCTCCCCATTGGGTACAAGTATTACTCGACTATGAAGGCTAATTGACAAAATTGTGAGTATTCGTATCTATACTCAACCCCAATCCGCCAATCTATGGTTACAGCAATATCGAGGATCTCAGCCGATTTTTGCCTGTGTTTTGGGTTTTACAGAAACCGGACTGATTCCCGGTATCTCGGCGGCCGGCGCTACTCCTGAAGATCGAAAATATACTTGTGTTGCGGATGCTGAATTTCTCTACAATGGCCCTCAACTCACTCCTCAATATCCTTTACCACCGCTGAGTGCAGGGGCTTCTCCGGTGTTGATTTCACGAACCGTTGTTGATAATCTCCAGATTCCCCTTCATTTATTTAATGCTGGATTGCCGATTGTTCCGACTGTTCCCCATCTTGATCTCGGCGGAGTTCCCGCCAACTGTCTGAGTTCGGGTGATGCTCTCGATTTGATCACCGTCAAACACCTGTTTGAACAAGGGTTAATTTGGGGTGAACGACTCGCTCGCCAAGCCATCAAAGGTTACATTCTCATCGGAGAATGCGTTGTGGGCGGTACAACTACGGCTTTAGCGATTTTACTGGGTTTGGGGTTTGCGGCTCAAAATAAGGTTAATAGTAGCCATCCTGACTGTAATCATACTCAAAAATTGGCAATCGCCACGGCTGGATTACAAGCGGCGAATCTATCCTTAGTTGAGAATGTAGATCCGCTGAAATTAGTGGCGGCGGTTGGTGATCCGATGCAAATTGTCGTGGCGGGAATGACGATCGCGGCGAGTCGTACAGTGGGGGTGCTTCTAGCGGGAGGAACACAAATGCTCGCGGTGTATAGTCTGACTCAGGCGATCGCGGATTTTTTGGAGTTGGACTGGCATCCTCAACAGGTTGTTGTCGGTACAACTCGTTGGGTTGCTGAAGATCCCACAGGAGATACGGTGGGACTTGCTCAAGAAATTGGTGGTGTTCCCCTCTTAGCAACCTCTCTCAATTTTTCAATGTCGCGTTATGCTCAACTTAGAGCCTATGAGCAAGGATATGTCAAAGAAGGGGTGGGGGCGGGTGGATGTGCGATCACTTCTCATTTACTCGGTTGGAACACTGACCGACTTTTACAAGCAATCGAGGCTTTAGCTGATCAATATCATAAAATAGGAGATTAAGAAATAGTGCCAATAGGGGCGGGTTTCCCATCACCCTATCACCCTATCACCCTATCTGCGGAGAATTTAATGAGGGGTTCTTTGGGAGAGTAACCGTTCTTCTAAAGCAGCAATACGATTGTAAGCGGCTGTGAGTTGGGCGGTGAGTCTCTGAATTTGAATATCAGCAGTGATACTGGGTTGTTCTCGATGAATCATCACTTTGCTGCTGACATAATCATCATCGCTTAAAACATCTTTATGTTCTAATCCCGATTCCAGTGAAAGGTGTTGTCGAGTCAATGACTGACTGGGAGAAGGGTCTAGATGAGAGTTGAAATTGTCTGTTTGTCCTGGGGGTTGGGATGCGATCAAGTCACTCAGTCGATCATTAACTTGCATCAAGATTTCGTAAAGTCGATCAACTTTGTGATTCAAAGCCCCAACTTGTTGATTGAGGTTGTCCATAAATATTCCTTTGCTCTCTTTATTTCTGAGTTCTCTCTTTTATCCTAGACAGAGAATTGCTCAACTGGGAAATTATTTCTAATTTATTTAATGATTACCCTCAAATTTTTATGAAAAAAATTTTAATTTTGGGGTTTTGACTCCCACCAGAATCAAGTCAAATCTGAGTTCAGATTGATGTCGGAGTATTAAGCTGTTTCATTTCTGGCTAGAAAAAAATCAACCCGTATCATTTGGCTATGCCGAACACCCAAATTCTCAGTTTTTGAGAGATTTGAGTTCAGTCATTTGGAGCAAATTTTTGAGTGTCTTCAGAAAAATTTTCTGAGAATTTATTGCTGATCAATGGACAAAAATAATCCGGATTGGTGAGTGTTCTATTGATTTAAAAATTAATTTTCCTCCGGGTTGATGATTAAATTTACTCATTCCGCAATTGTGAAAATGCCGATCAATCATCAGTTTTGATTAAAATTTAATTCAAGATAGACTTAAATTTAACTGGAATAAAAATCTTTAGATCTCTAACCTTTGGGGGATTAATTTGTCCGTTATCCAAATTAATTTTTGTGACATTCTGAAACAAAAATCTAATCTTTCTCATAAAAATAGAGTTTAAATTCGTCAAATCTAGGCGGTAAATCAGTGTTTTGTATCAAGGGCAACTGCACTCTTATTTTTAAGTCTTATATCCTCAGTTATGAATCAATATCAGCAAATCTCTTTCTAATCCGGAAACGAATAGATGACTCTTGTAGTCAAAAAGAAATAACCGTTGAGATTGCCAGATTGAGGTTTTTGTGTGTATATTAAGAATTGTAACAAAATGAAAACCAGGGGACTAAACATAGAGTTTTGTGCCTCAGTAGAACCGAGTGGAGGACTTCTCTAAATGAAATCACCGATCCAACAAATTCAACTAGAGACTACATCTCAAATCGAACAATACCTGCGCCAATCCGAAGGGATGTGGCATTCTGAACGACGGTATTACACCCTACCTGACGGAAAAACCCAAGAATGGACGAGCCGTTTGACGGTAAGATTTTTAGAGCAAGGTAGCCCTGAATTGATTAAACTCGCCCAACTGCATGATCTCGGCGATCGCAATATTTTAGTCTGTGGTTCCTATGTAGAATGGGAAAGTACCCAATCGACAAGCAATCGCCCCAACTCAGAAGGATCAACAATCTTTGGGGTATTAGGAGACATTCTGTATCGCGATCGCGGCTTTGCAACCAAAGACCCGATCAACGCCAAATATTATCTCCCCAATCCAGACACATTATGCTTGCGAACCGAGTACAATAGTTCTGTATTCGAGGAAGAAATCAAGCATATCGGTACGAAGTACCGCACCCGTCAATCGATTATCAGCCGTGCGGGCGAACAGCAAATGATTGGTCAGTATCTAGAAAAACGAATTCAATAACACTGTGAAGCGACGGAATTTTCTCCAGGGAACAAGTGCGATCGCATTAGGAAGTCTCACGATGGGATGTCGTCAGACGACGGCATTAAAAATCGAACTCTTAAAAGGTTCGGTTCCGGTTCAAATGGTGAATAAGTTCCGTCGGGAACTCTCAGCAGATCGTCCGGTGATCGATTTTGTTCCTCAAGCGCAACTCAAGGACTTGTACCAGTTGCTACAGCCGCAGGAGAAAAAATCCAGACCTGAAAATCGCTCCTCATCTGATCTGATTATGATTGGGGATTATTGGCTGACTCAAGCCATTCAACAGCAATTCGTCCAACCTCTCGATCCCCAAGTCTGGCAACGCTGGAACCAACTTCCTCCACAATGGCAAGCTTTAGTGACTCGCAACGCTCAAGGGGAGTTAGATCCCCAAGGTCAAGTCTGGGCTGCGCCCTACCGTTGGGGAACGACAGCGATCGCCTATCGTCGAGAACAGTTTGAAACTTTAGGATGGACTCCTCAAGATTGGGGTGATTTGTGGCGAGAAGAAATTC
>CAZNCM010000013.1:4976-6589 GCA_964571155.1 uncultured Lyngbya sp.
ATCGGATTTCTGTGCTGGATAGTCCTCGGGAAACAATTGGTTTAACGTTAAAAAAACTGGGTTCATCTTACAATATCACCGATCTTGATCAAGTTGTCGATTTAGAAGACGAATTTCGTCAACTCCATCGCAATATCAAGCTTTATGACTCCAATACCTACCTTAAACCCTTAATTACTGGAGATACTTGGTTAGCGGTGGGTTGGTCTACAGATTTGTCGGAAAAATTTCGCCGTCAGCATAATATTGGAGTGGTTATTCCAACTTCGGGAACAGCGTTGTGGGCTGATGTGTGGGTACAGCCAACCTCTGAAAAGCCGATCTCCAATCTTCCCCTCGCCCAACAATGGATTGATTTTTGCTGGAAACCGGAAATTGCGACCCAAATGTCAATCTTAACGGGTACAACTTCTCCCATTGTTAATCAATTGCAACCCAGCGAGTTACCGGAAACCCTACAAAATAATCCGCTTCTGTTTCCAAAAGCGGAAATTTTAGAGAAAAGTGAATTTTTACTTCCCTTACCCGAATCTACTTTAAAACAATATCAAGCTTTGTGGAGAAAAATTCGTACAGAAGTAGTCGGGAGTTGAATAGAATTGACTCCGTTAGAAAGTCGGATTTCGTTGAATCAAAGCAGTAATAGTTGACCCATCGACAGCCTGAGAAAAGAGATTTCCTTGTCCGTATTCACAACCAATGTGCTGAATTAGTTGTTGTTGTTCAACCGTTTCAATCCCTTCCGCAACGACACTAAACCCTAAACTGTGAGCAAAATTAGCAATCGCCTCGACAAATTTAGAATTAGGATCTGGGGAAGTCATTTGAGCCACAAAAGAGCGATCAATTTTGAGAGTATCAATCGGAAACCGTTGTAAGCGATCCAAAGAAGAGTAACCTGTTCCGAAATCATCAATTAAAATTTGAACTCCCATTTGTCGGAGTTGACTTAGACGTCGGGCTACCCATTCTAAATGTTCAGCAATTGCACTTTCTGTAATTTCTAATCGCAAATTTTTTGGAGATAATTCCGTTTCTTGTAAAATTTGTTGAACCAAGTTGACAATTTTCTTTTGAGAAAACTGTTGTCCAGCAACATTCACACTCACAGAGACGTTCATATCAATCCACCCTTGAATTTGCCACTGTCGGAGTTGTTGACAAGCGGCTCGTAAAACCCATTCTCCGAGAGGAACAATTAATCCCGTTTCTTCAGCAATTGGAATAAATTCACCGGGAGAAATCAACCCTTTTTTGGGATCAGGTAAACGAACTAAAGCTTCAAAACTCTTAATTTTGCCTGTTTTTAAACAAACAATAGGTTGATAGTAAACCTTTAATTGGGAAGATTCGATAGCGGCTCGCAGATCATTTTCTAAACGCAATCGCATTAGGGTATCCATCTGCATTTTGCTATCAAAAATCGCATATTTTGAGGTGCTATGATGTTTAGCATGATACATGGCGATATCCGCATCTCGAAGAATATCTGTACTATGTTTGTAGGAATGATTGGCTGTATAATAATGGCTGAATGTAATTCCAATACTCGCCGTAATCGAAACCGTTTGATCTTCGAGAATAAAAGGTTGTTGTAAAATTGCCAGAATCCG
>CAZNCM010000013.1:6599-8190 GCA_964571155.1 uncultured Lyngbya sp.
CAATAATACTATCCGAAATCCCTTGAATAGGGTCTAATAAAATGGCAAATTCATCGCCGCCCAAACGAGCCAAAGTATCATGAATACTAATAGATTGTTGGAGTTTCTGTCCAACTCGAATCAGTAATTCATCTCCCGCTAAATGTCCTAAACCATCATTGACTAATTTGAAACGATCTAGATCAATAAATAAAATTGCAAATAGATGATCAGAATACTGACGAACTTGTTCGAGGGCTAAATGCAATTGATCCATAAAAAAAGCTCGATTGGGTAAACGAGTTAGAGAGTCGTGATAAGCATAATAAAAGAGTTGAGTTTCAACTTGTTTTTGCTCACTCAGATCCGTTTGAGAACCGACCATCCGAATCGGATCACCGATTTCATTCCATAGGGCTTGACCCCGATGTAAAACCCATTTGTATTGACCATCTTTACAACGAATTCGGTATTCGGTACTATAATATTTTGTCTGTTGATCTAAATGATCCCAAATCGCTTTTAGCACCCGTTCTCGATCATGGGGATGAATCTGT
This sequence comes from uncultured Lyngbya sp., assembly GCA_964571155.1. GTDB lineage: Bacteria > Cyanobacteriota > Cyanobacteriia > Cyanobacteriales > Microcoleaceae > Capilliphycus. The sequence continues at coordinate 7,136 of CAZNCM010000013.1, forward strand.
TTTTCCCATTCGGCGAGATGGTTTGTCGTTTCATTTTCTTCATAGCCTAACATTTCTTTGGCACGAGGCGAGAAGAAAATTTCATTGGTTTGTACATTCCAATCCCAAATCCCATCGTTGCTTCCTTGTAGGGCTAATTGCCAACGATCTTCACTAATTTTGAGAGCTTGATCGAGTTGTTTTAAACTACTGGTTCGCTGTTTAATTCGTTGTTCGAGTTGTTGATTAATACGTTTGAGAGTAGTGTGGGCGTCGCGATCGCAATGATAATCGTCAGATGGAATACTTTGTACAAATTCTGATTCGGGAGTGACAAAGACAATCAACCAGTTTAAACCCCGACCATCATCAAAAGGAAAAATATCGATTAACTGAATTTGATTATCCCAAATCAATTCGAGTTGATAGTCACCTTTAATTTGGGTGAGATCATTAAATTGACTGTAGACACGAGTCATGATTGCTTGAATGAAGCGATCGCCACTTTGGAGAGTATTAAAGCCGATGATAGTTTGATCTAAATCAATATTAAAAGGCTGAGTTAGTGTTGAACTGGCGACTAATTTTCCAGAAGGTTCAACAATAAAGCAAATCCCTTCATGACCTATATTGAGCGTTTTCAAAAATTGGCTAATATGAGACAGAGACAGATCACATCCTAAAACCCCAAGAAAATCATTATTCGCATCATAAAAGGGGAGAACAGCCATTAAACCCAGTTGAGTTTGAATCGGGCTAGAATATTGATAAATTGAACTCCAAGCTGCACAATTGGCTCGTTGAGCGCTGAGATACCAAGGACGAGAACGCGGATCATAGTTCGGACATAAACCCATTTGTTCATCGGTGCTATTTCCCGCTTGATCGAGAGCATAGATGTATTTATTTGCACCTGTTGTATCGTTTTTTAGTTCTAGAGTCGGTGTGCGATCGCTCAGTAGAGTAATTCCGATATACTTCCCAGTCTTGTCAGCCCAGTTCATCCCGCTAACGGTATCAAAAATTTTGATTTGTTGCCCAAAATATTGTTGTAGACTGTCGAGATTTTCAGGATC
>CAZNCM010000013.1:8200-20173 GCA_964571155.1 uncultured Lyngbya sp.
AGGTGTATTAAGATAGGTTTTGAGGTATGCTGAGATCCGAGCTGCAATTTCACGGCGCAATTGAGCCGCTAAATCGAGAACTGCTCGCTGTGTAGTTGTGAGGGATTGTGGTTTCATTGGGTGACCTGATGCAGCTTGGTTAAAACAAAGCTCTAAAAAAGACATCGATAGCATTACGAGTCGAACAATGATTCTATGAACCGGAAAGTCAATATTTCCGATATTGACCGCTTTATCTAAAAAGTCAATTGATCGGTAAATTGATCAGTCGATTCATTCAAATCGTAACAAAGCACTACACATTTAGGATCGTTGTTTTCCGGATTTTGAGTTCACGCTGTTGCAGTGGTCGTTTTTATGATTAAAATTCTCCATCTGTCTGATATTCATATGGGTAGTGGGTTCTCCCACGGACGGACTAACCCAGAAACAGGTTTAAATACTCGTTTAGAAGACTTTGTGACAACTTTGGGACGGTGTATTGATCGGGCGATCGCAGAACCTGTTGATTTGGTCTTGTTTGGGGGAGATGCGTTTCCTGATGCGACTCCTGCGCCGTTTGTTAAACAGGCTTTTGCGAAAGAATTTCGGCGTTTAGTGGATGCTCAAATTCCAACGGTTTTGCTGGTGGGAAATCATGATCAATATTCTCAAGGACAGGGAGGGGCGAGTTTAGGGATTTATCGAACTTTAGGTGTACCGGGGTTTGTGGTTGGCGATCGCTTTGAAACTCATAAAATTCACACCCAAAATGGGGATGTTCAGGTGATTACACTTCCTTGGTTAACTCGTTCGACTTTGTTAACTCGTCCTGAAACCGAAGGGTTAACATTAAGTGAGGTGAATGATTTATTAATTGCTCGACTGAAAGTTGCAATGGAAGGAGAGATTCGACGTTTAGATCCTCAAATTCCGACGGTGTTATTGGCTCATTTAATGGTTGATAAGGCGAGTTTAGGGGCTGAACGTTTTTTGGCGGTGGGAAAAGGGTTTAATGTTCCTTTATCATTACTGATTCGTCCTTGTTTTGATTATGTGGCGTTGGGTCATGTTCACAAACATCAAAATTTGAATCCATCTAATGATCCGCCGATTATTTATCCGGGAAGTATCGAACGGGTTGATTTTAGTGAGGAGAAAGAAGATAAAGGGTTTGTTTTGTTGGAGTTAGAAAAAGAGCGAGTTCAGTGGGAGTTTTGTGCTTTACCAGTGCGTTCTTTTTGTACAATTAAAGTTGATGTTTCTGCGCTGGAAGACCCCCAAGACAAGCTGATCAAAGCGATTGAGAAAAAAAAGATTAACGATCAAGTGGTGCGTTTAATTTATCAACTCCGTTCAGAACAGATTGATTTGATTGAAAACTCTCGTTTACATGAAGCGTTGAGTGCGGCTCATACTTATAGTATTCAAGCCGAATTGGTGAGTCAACTGGCTCGTCCTCGTATTCCTGAACTTGATCGTCATAGTCTTGATCCGCTGGAGGCTTTAAGAACTTATTTAGGAAGTCGGGAAGATCTCAAAGAAATTGAGCAGGATTTGATCGCCGCCGCTCAAGAGTTATTAACAGGTACAATAGCGGAATCAGAGGTTTAATTTTTTTTATCTTCTGCACATTTTAATGATCGCTCTATCGTGTGAATAATATATTGAGTATCGGTTGAATGATATTGAGTATTTTCTTGATACGTCAAAGAGGAATGAACAAACTGTTCTAACTCGACGATGACATTTTCGGCTTGTTCAATATGAGAGAGGATTGAGCAGGAAATACGTGCATCTTCTAGTGCAGATTCTCTCAGTTCTTGTAAATGAAATTTCAGTTGACTCGCAATACTATTCGTTTGGTCACTGACTTTTGAGGTTTCACTTACGAGGCGATTAATTTCAAAGCCGATTTTACTGAATCCTTGAGGTTTTGGAGAATCAGATTGATAGGTGAAAACAGCAGCTTGTACTGCGAGATGACGAACTTTTTGAATGATTTCTCCGAGCATTTGAGAGGTTAAATTGATCGCCTCAAGATCCCGAGAGATAGCTTGACTAATTTCAAACAAATGTTCAGTATTACGATAGGTTGAGTTGACGCTTAAAAAGATCGAATGAAAGGCGTTATGAGTTTCCGCTAAAATTCTTTCACTGACTTGAATAAAATGCTGATTGAGTTGAACAATTGATTGAGTATACTGGGTTAACTTTGCTTTTTGCTTGCTATAATCTTGATTGTACTGTTGATGAATTAAGCTATTTTTTTGCTGAAGTGAGACTTGATATTGTTTGACTTTGCTTTTTTCTTCCTCAAACTTTTGACCACATTTATTTAATTCTAAGTTTTGTTGTTGTATTTGATCATAAGAAAAGTTTAAAAGCTGATTTTGAGCAATCAGTAAGTCTTGAATATCTACAAGTCGAACCCGTCCAGGTTCCAATTCAATTACCAGAGGTTCATAGATGAGTTGTTTAGGTCGAGTCAATGCTTGGTTAGCAGCGACCAAAATTGTACAGTATTTGGAGAGAATCAGTGGGGGAATTCGGATGACATCTACGAGTAATTGAATCGGTTGACTAAAGTATAAAGTTTTGCGATTTAGATGATTCATTTGTTCCCGAAATTTAGCCCGAGAAATCATTCCTGTGATCTGATCATTATCAACAATAATCACCCCAGGTAGTTCTGGATTTTTATGAAATTCTTGGGCAACGACTCGTCCAGGGGTAGTAGAGTCAATCTGAAAGGCATAGGAAACAAGGTCTTCAAGGGTAGAATTAAAGGTGATTCGAGGTAAGTTGCTCATTCAACTGAACTTATTTTAGGGATTGTGGACTGAAGCATTTTCCGATATCATACATAATGATTGTGAAAATCCTATTCTGTCAAGTCAAAAAAAGAACACCACTATAAGGTTAGGTATCGACTCCGATCAACCGTTAACGTTCTGAGTTGTTGAAGCCGGACAAAGAAGCGTCACTGTATCTTTCTTCCCTTAGTTTTCTTAACGTCCTTCCTGTCTCGATTTAGATCTGATGTATTTAAAGTTAACATAATATTCAGATTTGTTGAAGGAATAATCAGTCTGTTAATCTGGTAAAATGATAGAGTGCTGTCTTAATAATCGAATTAAAATAGCAATCAATAGACGTAATCCCTTTCAACTCGCTTTGCTGTTGATTTTGATACAAATCTGTGGATAAAGCCCTAGATCAACAACTCGAACAAGAGAGGCTCCTCAATCAAGTTACCCGGCAGATTCGCCAGAGTCTGGAACTATCGGTTATTTTGTCAACAACAGTGAAACAGTTGCAAAAGTTTTTGCAGGTTGATCGGGTGTTGATCTATCAGTTTGACTTTCAATGGTCTATTCCATCTCGGGAATGTAGCCTAGAATCAGGATTGGATCTAGAGGAGCAAAACCGCGATACACGACTATCCCCTCCACTCCCCAAATATTCTAGTCAATCTAAACCGAGTGAAAAGGGTTACAAAGGATGCGTCACCTATGAAGCTCGTTCCTCAGAAAAGATTTTATCTGTCCTTCATCTAAGCGAAGCCGATAGCTGTTTTTTTGATACACCAGAAGCTCAAGCCAAACCTCAAAACAGTCAAACTTCTTTAATTATTCAAGATGTTGATCAAGCCTATGTTGATTCTCCTTGTTTTTTAGAGTTTTTGCATCGAATTCAAGTCCGATCTAAGGTCGTTTTTTCGATAGTTGTACAGGATCAATTATGGGGATTATTAATTGCTCATCAATGTTCTCAAGCTCGTACGTGGACGGATGACGAAACACAATTTATTGCTAAGATAACAGAACATTTATCAATCGCCATTTATCAAGCCCAACTCCACACTCAATTACAACAGCAAAAGTACACTTTAGAGCGACGAGTCACAGAACGCACTCAAGCCCTTCACGATGCGCTTTTGGCGGCTCAATCTGCAAACCGGGCGAAAAGTGAATTTTTAGCAACCATGAGCCACGAGTTGCGAACTCCACTGACCTGTGTTATTGGCATTTCCGCAACCCTATTGAGACTCTATTCAGAAGGTGCGGGTATTAAACAACTTCCCAGAGAAAAACAACAAGAATATCTTCATAAAATTCACGATAGCGGAGAACATTTATTAGAGTTAATTAATGATATTCTAGAACTTTCAGAGGTAGAAGCCGGAAAAACAATTTTACAAATTAGTGAGTTTTCTTTAACTAAACTGGCTCAACAAACCTTACATTCCTTTCGAGAAAGAGCGCAAGAACATAATGTGTTGCTCATCAGTGATATCCAGATAAAATCGGATGAAGATCTGTTTATTGCCGATCAACGTCGCGTTAAACAAATTGTGTCTAATCTTTTGAGTAATGCCATTAAATTTACCCCAGAAAGTGGACAAGTTACCCTCCGAGTTTGGGTCAATAGAAATACAGCAATTTTTCAAATTCAAGATACCGGAATTGGAATTTCTGAAGAACAACAGCCCTTATTATTTGAAAAGTTTCAACAACTTGATTCATCTTATCGTCGTCAATATGGGGGAACAGGTTTAGGATTAGCTTTGACTAAACAATTAGTTGAACTTCATGGCGGAGCGATTAAATTAACCTCGACTGAAAATGTAGGTTCAATATTCACCGTTCAGATTCCCGCTCAACCCACTCTCTCTCAAAAATCTCAGCAACAAGTCAAAGATTCTGCCTTCAAAACCTCTCTACCCACGACCTCCAGAAATAATTCTTTAGGTCGATTTATTTTGATTGAAAATGATGAAGAAATCGCCACACTAATCTGTGAAATTCTTACAGCAGCGGGTTATCAGGTTGTTTGGCTAGTAGAAGGATTAACTGCATTAGGACAAATTCAATTACTACAACCCATAGCGGTTATTGTTGATATGCACTTACCCGGTCAAGATGGCTATGAAATCATTCATCACCTAAAAAATACAAAAGCCACACAACAGATTAAGATTTTAGCGATTACAACTCATCCTGAATCTAGCTCCTCTGAAAGTGTTTTAGCCACTGAAGCTGATGACTTTATTACTAAACCAATTCAACTCAATCAGTTACTCAATAAAATCATTAGTTGGAACCTAGATAGTTTGAGAGGTTAAATGGTCTAAAAAAGCTAATTGTGAACATCTAACCGTTTTGACCTGATGGGGTGAAATCATTCCTTAGTCTTGAATGGCTGGAGTTGGAAACACTCAACCTCGGAAAAATACAAGTCTCAACTGTAAACACCCCGCTCTAGATTTGTAGTTCTACCTTCTTTAAAACAAAAATTTTTTAGATCCAAAATTCAAGCTAAAAGCAATGTTCACATTTTCCAGGGCTTCGACTAACCAAAAGACTTTATCTTGAGAAAAAGTCGCATAATGATTGAATAAAATAGAAAAACGTTTTTCTAAATCTCGTTTAACTTTACGACAAATTAAAACCAACTTAAGTAAAGTCCCAGTGACTGAGGTTGCTCCCAAGTTATTCAGTAAATCGACAAAGACAAAGTGATTGGGTTGTTGTAAACTCTCAACCACCATAAAGTTAAACAATTTGCGACACGTTCCGGCTAGTAAAGAATCATTGACTTTTTGGCTATCATTATGATTTAAAGTGTCTTGTAAGACTTGATATAGACGTTTATTAAAACGATTTTTACCATATTTAGGATCAATAGACGTGCTGAGATATTCGTAGAGTTCTTCTTTAAAGGTTCGATAGGAACGAGTTCTCCGACTTTGTTGAATAAACTGTTTTGCTAACTCGGGATAGGTATGATAACCATCGACTTTACTGGTAAAGTGGTTGACAGCAGAGTAATATTTTTTGTCTGAGAGTAGAGTCGGGTTTTTTGTCGGTAATAGAATGAGTCCTTGTTCTCGGCTGTGGGTACGGTTGGTAACATACTGATGTAAATCATGTTCAAACCGTAATTGATGACGATTTCGCATCATCCGAATTTCTTGGCGCTGTTCATCGCTGCTATCGTCAGTGAGAAAAAAATGTTCGTATAAATAGGGATATCGAATAATCAGTGAATCTAAGTTTTTAGTTTCACTAGACTCAGTATTTTTACAATCTTTAAAGGCTTTAGCCAGACGACGTAAAGCGTGATATTGTTCTGATTGAATAAAGTGTTTAACGAGCGATCGCAAACGTTTAGCAGTCCAACAAGGCGGGAGTCCAGTCGGTAAGACTTCAAAGAGTTGTACTAATTCATAAATTGCCCATTGCAACTTACGACGTTTCAACCAACAGTTAATTAAAATATAGCAACAACGGTTAAGAATATGAAAAAATTCTTGCTGAGAAAAATCCCCGTCAACAATTCGACTTAATATCGCCCAAACCTCTGGGTCTTGATATTCGACTTCGCCTAAAAATAGATTGCGAAAACGCTGAATCAACTGTTGAGGAGACTCCGTTTTGGCACAATTTTGTAGATGAGTATAAAGTTTTTGCTCATCTAATGACTTATAGCAGTTGAACCCGATAGAGTTAATCACAGTTAGCCCTCTCACACTCAGAGAAAAAAATTTTAGTTGACTGAACAAATATTAAAGAGTGTACCCAGAATTTCAAAATGAAGATTGCAAATTTTGATTCTTCACGACTACAGTTTTCGGTTAATCAAACCGTCTATTAAACGATGCGTCCCGAGTTGATGATGGAATAGGCGTTAACTGAAATCATTTTTTATCCCTTACCTCAGTCTATTTGTCATTTTCTGGGGGGTATGAAAAAGGAGATCCAGATTTATTGAGGCTCAATCCTAGCGGTAGATGTGAATGAAGTGTATATTTATCTATACGAGTATAGTTTAATAGAAAACTTAATCATTCATCGTAAAGCTTTCATCAAAATACTCCCTCTGATTGTAAAGATTTGGTAAAGGGAGTTGGAAAAATGGGGTAATTTAGAGTAAAGCAGCAAAAGCAAAATATTGAGTTGAACTAATCGCTACTGTTAAGATTGATAGCGCCTAAAGCTTTCAGCGTTGACTTTTGAGCTGTGGTAATTCCGGTCACTCCGGTAATATTCATACCGTGATAAGGCTTGTCTGTCCTAATCACTTGCAAACATTCACCTGTTTTGAGATCCCAAATCCGAATCGCTTGATCATAGCTACCACTGGCTAAAGTATGAGTCTGAAGATTAAGATCAATCGACCAAACCGAACTATCATGATCCGTGAACATCCTAACACATTCTCCCGTGCAGACATCCCATAATCGCACTTCACCCTCATTACTCCCACCGACCCAAAGTTGTCCCTCATCCCAAAACATCAAAACTTGAAGAGATTCACTTTCAACGAACCTGCTGTTTTGGCATTTTCCCGTGTAGACATCCCACACCTTGACGGTACGATCATGACTTCCACTGGCTAAACTCTGGCCATCAGGACTAAAAGCCAACAGATAAATTCTCTGACCATGTTCTTCTAGGGTCTGGAGACATTTCCCCGTCTGAATATCCCACAATTTGAGACTGTGATCATGACTTCCACTGGCTAAAATTTGCCCATCGGGACTAAAAGCCACAACTCCCACCCAATGGCTATGTCCAGTTAAGATGTGTAGACATTCCCCCGTTTGGACATCCCAAACTCGTACCGTTTGATCATCACTCGCACTGGCCAACAGTTTCCCATCGCTACTAAAAACCACCGTCTCAACGCGATCGCTATGGCCATGTAGTGTTTTTAAAGTTTCTCCAGTGTAGGTATCCCACAACTTCACGGTACTGTCATAACTTCCACTGGCTAGCATCCGACCATTCGGACTAAAGCAAACAGACCACACCCAGTCAGAATGTCCACTCAACCGCTTGATACATCGACCAGCGTGAATATCCCACAATCTAACTCGGTGGTCACTCCCCGTGGCGAGGGTTTTTCCATCGGGACTCAGAACAAATGACCACACTTGATGTTTATGTCCTCGCAGGGTTCTTAACCGTTGACCTGTGGCGATATCCCAGAGTTGAACCATCTGTTCTTGACTTCCAATGGCGAGAATTTGATCATCGTGACTAAATGCAACAGAACACACTTGACTTTCAAATCCTTTCAAGGTTTTCAGACAAGTCCCGGTTTTCGTCTGCCAAACTTTCACGGTTTGATCATCTACTGGCTAAAAGTTGACCATCTTGACTAAATGCAACCGCCCAAACTGAATCAAGATGACCTTCTAAACGTTGGAAACATTGACCGGATTCAATATCCCACAAACGTACCGTATTTTCATCGCAACTACTCGCAATCCAGGAAATTTTTGCAGGGTAAAACTTGGGTTCGACTTGAGTAAAATTCTGACAATTTTCAGGTTTGAGTTGAGAACTTTGAGCCATTTCTTCGATGAACGCAACCGTCCAATTCCAAGTCGAGTTTCCGGTAAAGGTTCGTAAACATTCACCCGTTTTAATTGACCATAATCGCACGGTTTGATCGTCACTACTACTGGCAACGATGCTATTATCTGGACTAAAAATTACGGTTCTAATGCCTTCGCGATGTCCAGTCAGCACTTGTAAACAGCCCCCTGAATTCACATCCCAAACCCTGACTGTTCGGTCATCACTACCACTGGCAAGCATCTGACCATCTGGACTAAAATTCACACATTTAATCGTTTCTTGATGTCCACTCCACCGATCTAGACATTCGCCTGTACTGACTTTCCAAATTCTGACGGTTTGATCATCACTTCCACTGGCAATTAAGTCTCCTTCTGGACTAAAAACAATAGATTTAACCCCTTTTGTTTTTCCTTGAAAGACAAGCAATTTTTGACCGTCTTCACTATTCCAAAGCAAAATTTTTCCATCCGCATCTCCAGTGGCTAAGGTATTCTGTGGCCCCAAAGCAACGGTCAGGGTATTTCCTAATGTTTCTGCAAAGATAGAACGAGATAAATCGGCACCTGAGAAGTCAACATTTTGTAAGTTGGTATCTTGAAGATAAGCTTGCCAAATCGCTAAATTAGAAAAATCATAGTTAACTAAATCTAAACGTAATTGATGACAGAGATTGATTAGATTTCCGCCCGCATATCCAGATTTTTCTTGAACCTCATTTCTGAGTTTTACTAATAAGCGATGAAATTTTTCTTGCAGTTCTTTAAGCAGGGGATAACGTTCTAAAATGCGTTGAATAATCGGGTTGAGAATTACACGAGTTTGGCTTTCTCGAATGTAATCTTTCGCTTGAGATTTAATCAGGGCATATTGATTCAAAACCACTATATTTTCTGATTGAATTTCTCTAAAAATTTGTTCAATAAACTGTTCAATCATGTATTCCATGACTACAGGTTGTTGGGTAAAGCCCCGAGAACTTTTTTCAATTAGCGATCGCCGCTTGAGAGATTCTAATGATTCAATAGCTTCTGTTGGAGACACAACCGAGAGTATATCTTTTCGGAGTTCGCTTAGAGAAATAGGTTCTCGATTAATCGCCAGCCAATACATGATTTCAAGTTCTAATTTTGATAAGCGTCCGAGTTGTTGTTCGAGTAAATCTCTAATATCTCCAAAGATAGCCGTTCCTTGTTTAATTTGTTCAAGAAATTCGGCAACTTCTCCCCCAAAAACATCATCAATTGTAGTGGTGACAATTTTAATCGCCAGAGGATTTCCGGCGTAGCGTTGAATTAACTGATCCCATTGTTGGGTTGAGGCTGAAACTCCTTTCGCTTGAATTAAAGCTTGACAGTCTTCGGTTGCTAGTCCCATTAATTGAATAGAGCGAACATCGAGAGATTTTCCTTCTAATGCGGCGATTTCACGAGGCTTTTCTCGACTGGTCAAAAGTAGACAACTTTGATGACGGGTTTCTCCTAAGCGTTTAATCAGTTCACCATAATTTTCATAGCCTTGACAATAGCGTCCAACGAGATTGTCGCATTAAATCAATCAGTTGGGAAATTTGGCGATGAACATCAGAAGATAAATTAATATACTGTTTATCCGATAAAAATTGAATAATTTCGGTTAAGATTTCCGATAGTGGAGGAGCATTCCGAAGACTTCGCCAAATCACATATTCAAAGTCAGACTTGATTTTTTGAGTAAGTTGTACTGATAAAGAGGTTTTCCCGATTCCACCCATTCCTAAAATAGCGACAACCCGAAATCTTTGAGTGACTATCCATTGTTCGAGTTGGAATAGTTCTTGGGAACGACCATAAAATAATGAAATATTGGTGGCTTCTCCCCAATCTACCTGTAAAGATGATTTCTGAGGATCAAGATTCAGCGATGGAGAGTTAGGAACGCAGGAAGAATGGAGAATTGGTTCAATCAGGTTGATCTGTCGTTCCAAAACAGTCCGAAAATTGGTTTTACTGACTTTTTCTCTAAATATATCAGAGAGTAGACGCCAGAGTTTTGGGCCAACATCTTGCTTGAGATATTCGGGAGTACAGCGATAGGATAAGGCAATTTCGTGATATTTTTGACGATCCCAAGTTCCCTGAACGACAGCCCGTTGAGCATCACTCAGGTGTTTACCCGTCTTTTCAAAAACGACAGTATCTGTTATTCTGAGTGCCTCTTCAAAGTTCATAACATTGGTAATGCGTTCAGCCCCATCTTTCAGTTTAATCTGAAATTATCCTTCTTATTAAGTTAGCAACCTGATTAGACGGGGAGTTGGGCTGAATCACGAAGGATTTGTGACTGACTTGAATTGATTCTATCTTAGAGGGATTGGAGGAGTTTAGACAAATTTAAACTGATTATTTAATATAATTCTTGATTTCAAATCTAAAAGTAAGCCTCATCCAAACTCATTATTAATGATTAATCTTGATGATTTTATCGGCTTAGTTTTTAAATAAAAAGAAGAGTATTTAAAGCTTTTGATCTCCTGACTTTAAATTTCTAACCTTTACCTCTTTCCCACTAAAATGTAGCATTTTTTTCACATTCACTCCATTGAAAGTTAAGCGACGAAAGAGGCTGAAGATAAATCGACTGATTCATTGAGTAATCCGTTATCTGGATCGGCACTATTAAATTTGGGTTTACTTTCCACAGATGTTCCAAAACGTTCTAGCCAGTCAAAAATCCGATCTAACTGTTCTAAGCTGATTAAGCCATATTGCCACAAAATCATCGGCAGTTGACCGTAATCTTGTTCTGGATGACGCAAAGCCATCGCGATGGAAGCGGCAGGGATCGCCAATTCAAAGCGTAAAAACTGAACTAATTGAGCTTGTTTGGTAGATAGCATTTTTATTTCCCCTTAAATCTCTAGCAGAGAAGATGTACATAACCGAATCGGAATTTTACGATCTTAAGTATTATTGATGCTTCTCGACTCTACCGTGACTGAAAACATCTTTAGCTTGTGATTATACTCGCTTTTTTAAGTGATCCCCATCACACTTAAGTAGTAAATCTCTTTAATCAGATTTACTTTAACTATAATACTAAATTAACGATAAGTTCCGTATAATCACTGAATAACATCCTATCAAACCGGCTTCATTCAATCTTTATAATCTTTTAATTATTTGTAAAGCTATTGTAAATCTATTGTAAATCTATTGTAAATCTATCCCATGAGAGATCATTCTGTCCAAGTGAATACGACTGAGAGTTTTGTTTATCAACCTCCCCAAACCGCCATAGACGCAAAACGCATTCTCATCAAGCCCAATTTAGGGTATCCCGTCGGCCCACCTGTGACTATTAGTAGAGGGGTTTTAGGTCGAGTGTTAAACACACTGAGGGAGTCAAACCCCACAGCAGAAATTATCGTGGTTGAAGGAGTTTGTTCACCCGTATCGCTGCATGAGATTATTGATCGTAATGGTTTGTCTGATTTGTTTACAGATGGAATTCAACTCTTAGATGCCGATCAACTCCCTTTGATCGAATACCCAAACCTCTCCCCTCAACCTGTACGCTTTCCCTCGATGTACGCCCCAGGGATTCTTGAAGAAGTAGACTGTCGCATCAGTATCGGCGCCCT
>CAZNCM010000013.1:20183-31539 GCA_964571155.1 uncultured Lyngbya sp.
CACCTCAAAGGAGAACCGTTAATTTCTGCTTCGCTTAAAAACCTTTATGGGTTGTTTCCTCGTCACAAATATAAAGCCAGAAGTCCCAACTCACGAGGACAGTTGCATCGTCCTTCAGTTCCGTTGATTTTGCAAGATATTTATTTTTGTATTGGACACTTATTTGATGGGGCGGTTGTAGATGGCGATCGCAAATTTATTAGTCGGGACTGGAAACCCGATAAAGGAAAATCGATTCAGTTGGGAAAAGTGTTTTGGGGTGACGATTTAATTAGCGTTGATGCTGAGGCTTGTCGAATCGCAGAGGAACCGATTCCTAACTATCTCCACTGTATTAATCAACTCAGGCAAAGTAAAGTTAAAAGCTAAACCACTCGATTTTGACGAATACATTCAGCATACCAATTAAAACTCATTTTGGGAATGCGTCTTTGAGTGGGATAATCAATATAAACTAAACCAAATCGCCGTTCATAACCCCAAGCCCATTCAAAATTATCCATCAAACTCCAAACAAAATAACCCTTTAAAGGATATCCTTCCGAAACCGCCCGATAAGCGGAACGAAAATGTTGACGTAAATAGAAAATGCGATCGCTATCAATCACTTCTCCTTGTGGGTTTAGTTCATCTTGGGCGGCGCATCCATTTTCTGTAATTAATATCGGTAAATTGGGTTGATTTAACGTTTCGCTAATGTGGCGAATTCCCCAATAAATCGATTCGGGAACAATATTTAACCAAGGCATATTCATTCGCGGATAACCTTTGGGTAAACCTAAAAATTCAAACCCCAGTTTGTTATTCGCCGCCCGAACATAAGTTGCTGAATAAACATTAAACCCCAAAAAATCTAACGGTTGATGAATGATTTCTAAATCTCCCGGTTGAATATCCGGTGCATTTTCACCTAAAATTTCTAACAAGATCGGACTATAATTTCCCGTTAAAGCTGGAAATAGAATTCCACCATTTTGTCCGCAAAGATGAAAGGCTTTTTTGGCTGCTAAAATATGTTCAGATGATTCTATAATAGGAACCGTTACCGCCCAATTATCAACCAATGCAACCGAACACGCAACAGGGGAAGCGGCGCGAATAGCTTGCACCCCTAAACCGTGGGCGAGTAACGCATGATGAGAGGTTTGCCAAATGTCTTTGATGCGATTTACACGAGTTCCTGGCGCATGAGGTGGATCGCTATTTACCGCATAACTAAGATGGGTAAAACAGGGGATTTCATTAATTGTAATCCAGTTGGTAATGCGATCGCCTAATCGACTCACAACTGTGGTAACATAGTCGGCAAAATCTTGTGCTATTTCTCGACTTCGCCAAGACCCATATAAGTCTTCTAAAGCTTGAGGACTATCCCAATGAAATAAAGTTGCATGGGGGGTAATTTTATGTTCGAGTAAACAGTCTACTAAACGTTGATAAAAATCGATTCCGGCTTGATTGATTTCTCCCCGTCCGTTGGGAACAATTCTAGGCCAAGCAATACTAAACCGATAATGTTTAATCCCCAGTTTTGCCATGAGTTTAATATCGCTTTCATAGCGATGATAATGGTCGCAGGCGACTTCTCCGGTATCTCCGTTTAAAACTCGTCCCGGTGTGGCACTGAAGGTATCCCAAACACTCGGTAAACGCCCATCTTTTCGAGTTGCGCCTTCTATTTGATAGGATGCAGTTGCGGCACCCCAAATAAAGTTTTCTGGAAATTGATCACTCATGGTTGACCTCTGATAGAATTTTTTGAGAGTTTGTTCTGTTTCTAAGGTACAATACAGTAGCAGAAAATAAACTCGTTTAATTTTATAATTCCGTGAGGTTGATTATGTTTAAGAGAGTATCACTAATCAGAGGTTTAATTGGATTAGTTTTGGGGCTAATTTTAGGTTTAGCAAATTCTCCTGTTTTAGCGGCGAATTCTTTACCTCAACCCAATGATATGGGAGATTATAGCGGCAATTTGAATCATTTGTATTGGCAGGTTGTCGATCCCGATCCGGAAGGTTTAAACTGTCGTATGGGTCAATTTTCGATTAGGGAAGTTTGGAGTCTAGACAATTCGGGATATCCTGAAATCGGCAGTTGGCCTGTTGTAACCACCTTAGAAAAAGATGATATTTTTCAAGCCCAACGTACTTATGCGGGGTTTGTGGTAACGTTTGATCAGAATTTAAACCCCTGGATTTTTATTAAGAATAAAAGTGATGGTACACCTGCAAATTGTTTTGTTCGGGCGAATACTGCTTTTGTGCAACCGATAGCTGAATCTGAGTTTAAACAAACTGCATCGGTAAACAACTTAGATACAGAAAATTTTGGTGATCTTGACGAGCTTTAGTCTTTTAACTGTTTGTAGAATTCAGGAGTAAGACTGTATAGTATTCACGATCAACTTCTATTTTGACTGTGATTGGGAGCAACAAGGATTTAGGCGATCGCTATCAGTTATTAAAAATTTATATCAATAAAATCCTCTGCTGAAATTAGGTCAACAGTCAGCCCGGTTCCATTGCCATTGAGAACGCTTAGAACCTCCCCTGAATTTGCCAACCGAATAACGATATCGATAGGCTCGTTTGACCAGAAAGATCCTAGCGCATCCAAAGCGGCTGCATCTTCTCCCACTTGAGCAATATCCAAATCTTCAAACGAGATGCCCACTGGAAGTATCAAACGATCAACACCATCCTCAAAGTCAGTAATTAGATCAAACTGACCAGTGATTTCCAGAGCAAAAAAGTCCTGAGCCTGGTCGGGTGAAAAACCAAAGAAGTCGTTTCCTGTCAAAATGTCAAACCCGGAGCCACCCGTTAAAGTATCGCTTCCGGTTCCGGCGGTCAGGCGATCATCTCCCATGTCTCCCCAGAGGCGATCATTACCATTCTCGCTTGAAATGCCATCATCCCCCTGCCCCCCATAAAGCCAGTTCTCGTCACCTTCTGCACCACCCCTATCACGAACAACATCGTTACCCATTCCGCCAAATATAGTATCACTTCCGGCTTGACCATCTAATCTTTCTCCGTCTAACTCCCCAAACAGCAAATCATTACCATTGCCTCCGTTTATCCAGTCAAGTCCAGCCCCGCCATAAAAGGTATCGTCTCCGTCTCCACCTGTAAAATTATCGTCTCCAGCATTCCCAAAAGCTGTTACCCCCGATCCGGAAATATAAAAGCTATCTCCATCGTCTAAACCAAATATGGTCTTTTCTCCATCATCAGCAACCACAATTTGATCCAGTAATGCCGTCCCAATAAAAATCCCTGACCCTCTTAGCTCCACAGACCTTCCGAATCCTGGCGTTCCATCTGGTGTTATTCCTATTGACCCTCCACCTGGTAGAGGCACTTGAACTTGCCCTAATGTTAATGGGATGACTTCTAACATTTATTTTTCCATGAGTAAACTTACTAAAGAATAGTTTAGCTCAGTTTAGCTGCACATAAAATAAGCGATCGCGTCTTAAACTTGCCTTTACCAAAATCACTGAATACCCTTTATACAGCGTTTTGATAATTCAACTAAACTTGATGTTAATGGGATAATCTGTAGCATTTTTTTTGTTTATTTGTCAACTCTCTAAAGAACAGTTTAACCTGGTTTAGTTACACCAAAAATAAGCAATCGTGTCTTAAACTTGCCTTTACCAAAATCACTGAACACCCTGTATATAATAGAGTTTAGGGGCTAGTCAACCCCATAAAGTCCCGGTTAAATGTCAATGGAAAAAATGTTTTTCTTGATCTATTGCCATCTGCAATTTTGCTGTTATGATCTTGTTTATTAAAAATCTACCTACGTCCTAAAAGGAAGAAAAACAATGGCAGATTATTTTGGTACTCCCGGGCCTGATAACTATACAGGTACTACTGGGCCTGACAATATCTATGGATTTGCTGGAAACGATACCTTGGTGGGAAACAGCGGTAATGACCGCATTGACGGGGGTGTAGACAATGACGATGTGATTGGAAGCAGTGGGAACGACCTATTGTTTGGCAATTCAGGATTTGATGAAATGTTCGGAGGGGCAGGATTTGACACTGTTCAAGGAGCCGATCAAAATGATCTCCTATTTGGCGACAATGATGCCGACCGTGTTGAAGGTGGCAATGGTGATGACATTTTAACGGGCGGCCCCGGAAATGATTATCTAGCCGGAAATGCCGGAACGGATAATTATACTGGGAATTCTGGTGGAGACACCTTCTTTATTCAAGCCGCAGAGCTTGGAAGAATTGGAGATTTCAACAGGAACGAAGGAGATGTTATTCAATATGATGGCCCTCCACCACCGTCACCTGCTTCTGCTAGCACTAGCTCTTTTGCATTAAGCAGTAGTGAGACAACAACAGAAAAACCATACATCATTGAATTCGCACGACAAGGAGATGACCTGTTGTTCAGAACCTCCTGGTGGGAAGAAGGTGAGTATAATGTTTTGCAAAATGCAGGCGATGAGATTGACAACATTCCGTTGTTCTTAAACTCTATAGGCTCGTTTATCAGTGCAACTCCAATTGAGCAAGCCGTTGAATCGCCTGAACCAGAGGTAGATATTCTAACTGGTCTTTTAGAGACAAGGGCGTTTTTCCAGGAACAACTGGATAACTACGTTCCCGGCGAAAGCAATCTCACCGAGCAACTGCTCATAGATATAATTGCCGAATTCGATGCTCGAATCTCTGGGGACAGTGCCTTTATTCCTGTTGAGGAAGTCGAGCCAGATTTCTCTCTAATTACAGAACAAGTGTTTTTAATGGAAGCTCCTGCTTCTCCTGCTTTCGCAAGACTTTCTGGTTTCAGTGATTCAGCCACGGCAGACGCTGCAACAGCTAATCTTGACCTGCCAGAAGGTAGCGAAGTCTTTTTCGTTCCATCGGGATACTTTGATTTTGTGTAAAAGTTTCACCTGACAATTGAAAGTTAAAGGGAAAGGGGTTTGGGGGTACATCTGTTTAGCAAAGGTGTTACCTCCAAACTTATATTCAGGGTTAATCAAATAATCTTTATTAATGACTTTTAAGTATTTTCTTTTTCAGTATTTTCTATATTATCTCTGCGAAACTTACCAAGCATTATCAAACTTTTCCAGTTCAATTTGAACTTTAATTAACAAAACTGTGAACTCTATCAATTAAGTAGATATAGCAATGTTACCTGATTTGTAAAAAAGTAATCGAGATCACCGTATAAACACTGATTTCCTTGTCAAATCTTGCTATAGTAAGTAGCATAACTTTAAATGTTCTACTGCGTTAGCGTAATGTTAATATCTCTTTGAATGAACTGGAAACATATACTAATCTTTTTAATCAAATGCCTTCATTTTGTGATTTTATTTTTTGTGTTGTTTGGATGGATAATTCCCAGTCAATCTTGGAGAATCATTCATCTGATTTTTGTTCCGGTTATGATTATCCAATGGCAATTTAATCAAGGAAGCTGTTTGTTAACGAATATTGAAAATAAGCTGCGGGGCGAAACCTCAGAAAAACAACAGCAGCAAGGTCAATTTATTAAAAGTTTATGGATAAAGTGTTTTAATTCTTTACCTTCTGATCAAACTCTGAAAAAATGGGTCTACGGAATTATTTTGACATCTTGGTTCCTCTCTGCAACCGCTCTATTTTTCTTCTCCGTTTAACTGAATCATTAGAATTGAGGATTAGTTTTGTTGTCGCATCAACAGCCGCCAATCTCGAATAATTGTATTTGTCCAGAGCCAATTTTGACTCAACAAATGGGGTTTAAATTCTTCGGGTGCTTCGCTCAAAACTTTATTGCAGAATTTCATGGCTTTAGTCAAACGTATCGCTTGTTCTGGGGGCGGTAACTCGGCAGTAGATTTCATCAAAACTAACCCTAACCCTGCATAGGCGGTTAAAATTTGAGGTTTTTTAGCATCATTCATTTGAGCTAATTGTTGTTGAACGGTTTGTTCATTAAATGTGGGTTCTTCTAAGTCTAAAACGTGCAACCAAGTTTGATACGCTTGATCGAGTCTTCCTTCAGAATAATAAGCAAATCCTAAAGCATTGCGGTACTCTAAAGAATCAGGACGTTGTTGCACGGCCCTTTCCCAATAGCGTCGCACATCATCCATCATATAATCTGCACTACCTTGATTAATCGCTTGCCACATTAACCGACCCCAAAGAAAGTTAATTTCAGGCTTGTCGCTATCTCGAACAGAGACAGCAGCTAAAGCAGCTTTGGCTTCGGTAATTGCACCGCGATTGAGTAATTCTGTTGTGGCTTCCACTCCAGCTAAAAGATTTTCTTGATAAAACTGTTCGACTGCAATTCCCAATACATAATCGGTCTTGGCTGCACTTAAATCAAGGGGTTGTTCAGAGGGTAAGTTGGGGAGGATTGAATTCGGTTTTTTCGGTTTAGATAACGCAATTTCTGCCTCAGATTTCCCGAACTGAAGAATACTACTGTAAAACAATCCTAATCCTAAACTCATCGGAATCAACAGCAACGCTAAAGGTAGCCAAGACTTAATAGTGCTGAGGTTGAGCAGCTTTGCAGACAAAACCTGAACGGTTGGATTGGTTTTAGATTGAGGAAATGGGGAACGATTATACCGAGTTATTTTCGCTTCAGAAATTGGGTCTTGTTTCTCAACAAACTTCTGATTGCTTTTTTCGCCACCTGGTGAAAAAGAAGATTGAGAACTTTTGAGTTGACGTAAAGCATCACCAATAAATTCGAGATCTTCATCTTCTTCGGCTAAATCATCGACATACTCAATATCTTTGAGAAATGGATCAATTTCTGCTTTAGAAAAGGCAAATTCAAGGTTTTCAGTTTGCTTTTTTTCTGTTTCTTTCTCAATCGCAGGAACACTAGACTCTCCCCAATTCTGAGTCGAAATCGGGGCAAACAGAGACGGAGATATTGCCTTAACAGTCTGAGGTTCAGCAGCATCAGCCGTTAAATAGCCATCAAACTTGCGATGCAGATATAAAATCGGCAAACCCCAATAAAGTTGGTGTGACCCATAAGCAGAAACTAATCCCTGTCGCGCCCGACTCAAACTAATATCAATGGGATGACCTTGATTGAGATTTCGGTAGAGTAAGCGAGTCAGTGTCAGTGCGACTTCATCGGGGATACGTTCAGCCATGGCTAACACACCGGGAATTCCGCGTCTAACCAGGCTTTCGGCGAGGTTGAGTTGGGCGGTTTCTTCGTCGGAATGGGAACCATGAGCATAAGCCCCCCGACAGGAGTTTAACACCGCCATTTGTACGCCATTATTGACGAGTAATCCCGCTAAATCATCACCACTAAGGGTTTCAGTTAATCCAGTACGACTGCTGACGAGATAAAGTTCACCGCCTGAGACTCCTAAGTTACTGTGTCCGGCGTAGTGGAAGACTTGGTATTGACCTTGTTCGAGGGCTTGGGTGAGTTGATGACCGTCGGGTTGTTCGAGAATGGTCAGTTGAACTTCCGGGCGAGGTCGGCTACGCTCAGAACTGCGTTGAGTATCACGTTGCAGTTCCTCTTGCAGATGCAGAACTTCTCGTTTGAGTTGGAGGCTTTCTTGATCGTTGGGAGCGGAAATCGCAACTAAAATTTTGAGGGGTTGATTAGAGGTGAGAATATGGGAGTAGTTTGGAGAAACAACACCCGGTTGATACCGTGAAAATCCCACATCAGGGCCGGTTCCCAGGGGGCGATCTCCGGCATACAAGACTTCCCAGGGTAAACTGCCTAAGTGCTTTCCCTTAACTCCTAAACGCAAGTGTAGAAACTCACGTCGATTTTGAGCAATGGCTTGGGCGCAAGTCCAACTTTCCCGCATTGTTCCTTGAAACAAACCGTTATACAGTTGACGTCCAAGTTCGACTAAACTAATTATGCTTGATTCTGGGGATAACGCAGAGTTGGAGGCGGTACTTACTCCTCGGGTGCGATATCGAGTTAGGGTTTGTCCCTGGAGAACCCCGAGTATGGGATCTTGCATTAATTGACGAGTGTAGCCAAGCCAGGTCTCTACTGGCCAACTAACCTGTTCTTCTGCCAAAGGGACACCGGATGCAACTTCTTCAGTTCGCACCAAGTATTCATTATTCCCAACGGGGGTAACAGAGATATGGAACTCCTGAGTCATCATGTCCAATCCGCTATTTGTTGTTAAGCTGAGGGAGGGGAAGCCAGATTTCGATGCCACGCCGTTGAGTTGACCGTTTTGATGAAAGGCAGAAGACTCTGATTGGCTCCCAGATCAAGATTAGCGAATTTATCTAATTTATTCCCTAAATTGCCTCTACACCTTCGGGGTGGTTAATTCAGGAGGAAGTCACGGGTGATTGTTTAGGGCATACACTTTTTGATAGCAGCTTCTGTCGTTTGAACATAGGCTGAATCATCGCCGTACAATTTCGTGAGGATCTCTACACTTTCCTGAACTAAAATCAGAGAATTGATGGTATTGAGCCAAGCAATATCTCCTTCGGGCAGAATCATGCCATAAAATTCACAGGTGAGGGGTTCAGAGGGAACGAGTGCGTAATCTGCTTTGCTGACTTCTGGCTGTCTCAAAACTTCTCCGACTAATAAAAGTCCGTCACTGGCGAAAGCATTAATTTGGCCGCTTAGAACATCTTGAACTGCGGCTTCTCGTCCAGAAGTTCCCGAATACTCAATGGGTTGAGCAAGGGAATATCGACTGGTAATAAACTTTTCAGTTAAAGAAGCCGGAAGCACACCGATGGAAATATTTTCTAAAGCACCTGATGGGTTAATATAAGCTTTATTATCCGGTCGGACTAACAGATACACACCTGTAATTAAAAATCGATCTGAGTAAACAATACCGGATGGGGGTCTACGAGTGACGGTGTTGGGACCACATTCGAGGTGAACAGTTTTATCCCTGACGATCTGTTCGCGATTTTCCAGTGTGGACTTTATATATTCTATCTTAATCGGTTGGCTTAAGTTGAGTTGTTGTTGCAGGCGGGTGGCGAGTAACTCAATTAATTCGATGCAATATCCTTCCCATTCTCCTGTAGCGGAACGAAAACCCAGGGGAGACGCATCCTGCCTAACTCCAGCTTTAAGAATGCCTGTGGTTTTGATCGCTTCTAATACGGTTGCCCCAAAACTGGGTAAAGGAAAAAAAATAGATAAAGCTAAACTCAGTACAATTTGAGCCAGTTTTCTTCTCATGGGGTGTCAGATTCAGACCAAGCTAGATTTTAACCGAGTCTAGCTTACCTTAATTTTAATCCTTTATGTTGAGCTTTACTGAGTGCGAAGTTGAAAGGAGTTGAAAAATTGGCTAATATCTTGGGTCGAGCCTCCGTCTTTGGCTTTACTCACGCCTAAAACATAAACTCGTTGTTGGACGAGGTACACTCTAAACTGATGATTTTCCCGGAAGCTGGATAAATTAATTTCTCGACCGGGATAACGTTGTAGCGCAATATTGCGTTCTCCGACTAATTCTACAGGTCTACCTTTAATATAACTGTCTCTAATTTGGTTAAATAAGGCTTGAGGTTCACCTAAACGAGTCGAACTTAAAGGGATGGAATAAGCAACCGTAAACTGGGAATCACTTTGACGAGTTGCTAATACCGTGAATTCAAGTTTTCCACCTGATGTATCCAAAATTTCCCGGCGTTCTCCTCGAAAAGCTCCGGGCATTGCTACGATGATATTTCCGGGAAGTTGGGTAATTTCTTCGGCTGGTTTTTGAGCTTGTTCAAAGGAAAGAACGGGTTCAGAATGTTGTTGTGAAGGGTGATTAATGCGGTTAATTTCTTGTTCAAGTTCCCGATCTCCATCACTGAAAAAGGTGGGACGATCTGGACGATATTGAGCCGTTGTAGGTGCAATAATACTGAGAAGACTCGCAGTTGCAATAACACTGACAATTCCTAATTTTCGTTTCATGTGATTTTTCCTAGCCTGTCTGTAGTTTTCCATTAATTTGTGCTGTTGAGGCTAATCATGTAGGTTCTATCAAATTCAGATTTTACATCTGACGCTGATATTCTTCTAAGATTTTGAGTAGATCGCTTTGCACTGATGTCGGGATCAAATCTGCAAGTGATGCTGTCATTTTTCCACCCCCTAAAGGAACAGAAATTCCTTGCAAAACTGTGTGAATTTGATCCGCTTCTAAATTTTTATCTTCGAGTAAAGGATAAAGCTGTTCGGCAACTGAGGTATGTAGATGAGCATCTGATAACAAAAGATGCCATTTCGCAACGTCAATATAAATATTTTCGCCAATTTCAGAAGCTAGTTTTTCGATTTCTTGTGTAGTAGCCATAGCTTAAATTTTGAGTATTACTGACACAATGAACTTGAGAGCTTTCGCTCCAGCCATTCCCCCTTATTCTAGACAATGTATCTCTAATTGGGTTGATTTTGTCGAACAGAAGAATAGTCCGCGATCGCAAAAATGTAAATTCCGTGCATCCCCAGGACAAGCAGCCAAGCCCCTGTTACCCAAACTGCCCAGGGCCATGTTGCCGCTTGAATTTTTTGAAAAAACCATAAACCGGAATTGCACAGTGCAAAAAGTGCTACATGAACAGCAAAGTTCATGCGGTCATCTAAGCGTCTATAAGCAGGATCTTTACGGTCGGGTTGTCGAGGCCAACGGGGAGGCATTCCTTTCACTCCTGAGCAATTCTATGTATCTTCATTTTAAGCGAGATCTGTTTTTCCCGAACATTTATTTATTATATTTATTCACAAAAAATTCACAGCAAATGTTAGCTGAGAACTATTTTGCTATTTTTATTCTGACAGACTGTAATAGTCTCCTGATTTTCCCCCGGTTTTACTCACTAGGCGAATACCTTCTATTTGCATTGATTTTTCTAGGGCTTTTGCCATGTCATAGAGAGTTAACGCTGTTACAGATACCGCAGTTAGTGCTTCCATTTCGACTCCGGTTTCTGAAGTGGTGACGACTTGAACGCGAATTTGATAACCCGGAAGTTCGGGATCGGGGGTGAGTTGAACATCGATTTTACTCAAAGGTAAGGGATGACACAAGGGAATTAACTGAGCGGTTTGTTTGGCCGCCATAATTCCCGCGAGTTTGGCGGTTGTGATCAGATCTCCTTTGGGTGCGTTACCCGCGACCAGTGTTTCAAACGTTAAGCGAGACATCCGCACTTGACCCGCAGCAACGGCTTCTCGACGAGTAGAGGCTTTAGCCGAGACATCGACCATATTCACTTCTCCTCTCTCGTTGAGGTGGGTTAAGGATTGTGGGTCTTGAGAGAAATTGTTTGTCATTGCTGCAAAAATGTGTTACTGTAATAACTCAGGCGATAAGTTAAAGATCAGTTTGAAC
>CAZNCM010000013.1:31581-36171 GCA_964571155.1 uncultured Lyngbya sp.
AGAGCACGTGGCTACGGACCACGGTGTCGGGGGTTCGAATCCCTCCTAGCCCGTCCTTACTTAACGGTAATTACTCCGTTTTTGTCACCTTCCCTTATATTTCCATCGGGAGATACTATTCTAACAAAATGGCGAGGGACTGTTTCTTGATTGATTTTATTATCAATAATGGGATCACTTCATTTCTGTCAAATCTCATATTCAACCCCAACTCAAACCCTTAATGACAACAGGGTTTTATTTTTATTATTCTCCTAACTTCCGTCACCATCGGGTTGTAAATCTTCCCTGATTTTTCCCTCACTCAATTTTCAAGGTTCAAGTCTGAGGGATATAAGGTTACGGTAGAATCAGAGTTACAGGGATCTCACGGGTTTAAATCCCTCTCTGTCCCTTCTACACAAGGTTTCAAGCTTCTATATCTAAAAGAAAAGTTAAGTCTAGACTGCGGAATCAAATGATTGTCTTAAGTTTTGATGTCTTTTGTCGTGAGGGTGAATCTCATCGCGTATTTTAGCTTCTCAAAGAATTCCTTTTTAAGCCGATTAAGTTGATTCACTTCGATCAAAACTTAAACTCTAAACCCGGATCAATTGCAATGGGAACCGATCTCTGATAACCCTCAATATTCTACCCCTTTGTGATCACGGGGTAAAGATTTATGGGATTTTTCCCGAGATGATCCTGTTGATGTCGTTTCAGACTCGAGATCAGTGGGGGACACGCCAAAAAATTCAAAGGTGCAGTTAGAGGGTAAAATCAATAAGATGAGAGTGCAGAGATGACCATTGTGGGCGGAGACAATTTTTGAACTGAATGTAAACGGTCTGCAAAAATGATATGCTACAGTGGTTAAATGTGTAAGAACTCCATCTAAAGACGTAAATTGGTTTAATTCAGTTTAATATTAATGGGGTTTCAATGACTGTAATTTTAAATTTAATTAATAAACTCAAACAAACTCTAAAATTCAATTAAAAATGTCAGAGCAAATCGAGAAAATTCAAAAGTTAATCAAGACAGCTACAAATCCCAAGCAAAAAGCGATGTATCAAGATTTGCTTGCGAAGTTGCAATCGGAGTTAAGTGAGAACGCAGAGTCAACTGACACCCCACAAGAACATTCTTCACCTTCACTCATTCCTAAACCGAAACGAACTTCTTCGTCCTCTCCGGTTTCCCCACCCAAACCGTTATCTGTTAAACCCCAAAAAGTCAAAAAAGTTGAAACTGTTTCTCCGACGAACAGGCAAGAAAAATTAACGCCTGAAACAGTCAATGAAGACTTAAAATCTGAACCGGAATCCTCTGATGATCAAGAAGTTAAAGAAACAGATTCTCAAACAGAAACTGAACCATCAGAATCCGAAGACGAACGACGCTATTTTCAAGGAATTGGTATTATCAGTGGAGTGGTAACATTAACCGAAGAACGTTCAACGGTCACGTTAGGGGATAAAGAGTATCGACTCTTTTATATTCCGAATAGACGCCGGAAGGCTTATGATGCCCTTAAAAAAGAAATTGAAACGACAGGGAATACCACTCAAAAGTTAATCGTCTATCCAAAAATACTGCACTTTCCTAGTCGAGATCAACCTCATCAAGTGGCTTTTCAATTAGTCGGATTTGTGGGGCATGGTGCTTCATCAAGTCCTCTGAATACAGAGTTAAATGATTTTGAATTCAAATTCTCAGGATTATGGCAATTTATTCCGGTTTGTAGAACTCCTTGTATCACGGTGATGCGTAACTTTTCTCAAGATAGATTAGCTTGGATTAAAGAAGCAGAAGCCGCTAAAAAAGTCAAATTTATGAAAGCTTCTCATGTGCCGTTACTCTGGAGAGATTCACCTGTAAAGCCGTTTAGATTCAATCCAAGATTGGAAAAAGATCAGCAAGGTCAAACTTATTTTGTTCAAGTCAAGGCTAAATTTCTGCCAGGGCGGGATGTCTTTGGATTTGTTGAACAGTTGAACGAACCCACTGAAGAAGCCCCAGGATTCTTAAAAGCGTCTAAGAAATTAAAAGCAGAAGCCCTCAGAGAAACAAAGGAACGCAAACAACAAAAACAAGTTGAAGTTAAAGAAAATGTGGATCATAAATCGGAGTCTTCAGATTCTTAGTTTAGCTCATAACAATAGACTTTCAATCTGTAGAGGTATAATCTTTTCGGATGTTTATGATTGACTACAATCTTCACAGAATAAATAGATCTTATTGATTTTATATCTAGTCCTCTAAGTTATGACTCTTGTCAACGAAAATTCTAATTCTCAGTCTCTTGAGGAGCAACTGTATCAACTGTCAAACCGAGTTGAACAACTGGAAAGTCAGCTTGAAAACGTTTTAAATCTTTCGGCAAAAATTGAACAAATAGAAGAAAACTTGATGCTGGTTTCGGATGTCAACCGTTACAGTAAATTGCGAAATTATCTAGAAGAAAAACGTTGGTTTGATGCAGATATTGAGACGATTAATTTAATTATGGCGATCGCAGGTCATAAACGTTTAGAGGAATTAAGACCAGAAGAAATTCAAAAATTCCCGTGCAACTCTCTCCATGTGATTGATAACTTGTGGGTTAAATACAGTCAAGGTCGGTTTGGGTTTAGTGTACAACTTAACATTTATAAAGGTTGTGGAGGTGATCGCGAAGCCACTATCGAAGAAAATCAAAAATTAGTGGAAAAATGGGGTAAAAAGTTAGGATGGCGAAAAAATGATCAATGGTTGCGGTGTGAAGATCTCGACTATAGCTTAAACGCGCCTTTGGGTTGTCATCCCTCTCAATGGTGGAACTCTCCCTATGGTAACAAAATGACCAACTATTTTTTAGCTCGTTTAATGAGTTGCGAGTTTGTCAACAAGTCCCATAAAAATCAATAAAAAAAGACGTTCTCAGTGAACGTCTCTAGAATTTTTTAGATTGTATAAAGTCAAATTTTGTTGAGTTACTCTTTTGGAGTTGACTTCGTTGTTTTCTTGCGAGAAGTCGAACGCTTGGTGGTTCCGGTGCTTTTACTTTTGGTTGATTTTTTACGAGACTTTGACCCTGAACTTGCTTTGGCGGCTAACCATTCCAGCGCCTTTTCTAAAGTTACATCTTCTACCGTCACCTCTTTGGGGATAGACGCATTTGTTTTCCCATGTTTAACATAAAGACCGTAGGGGCCATTATAAACGTTCACAGGTTCACTATCTTCAGGATGAGCGCCCAACTCCCGTAACGGTGTCGCCGAACGTCGTCCCCCGCGACCTGCTTTCGGTTGGGCCAGCATTTCCAAAGCCCGCTCTAACGTAATCGCTAACACATCATCTGGCGCCTTAATAGAAC
The DNA here is from genome assembly GCA_964571155.1 of uncultured Lyngbya sp. Taxonomy (GTDB): domain Bacteria; phylum Cyanobacteriota; class Cyanobacteriia; order Cyanobacteriales; family Microcoleaceae; genus Capilliphycus. The sequence continues at coordinate 34,919 of CAZNCM010000013.1, forward strand.
GATAATCTTTCCCTTCCTTACCCTGATCGTGGACAACATAGGGGCCGAACCGTCCAATTGCCGCTTTAACTTTTGCCCCTGTGTCTGGATGAACTCCCAATAGTCGGGGTAAGGACAGCAACCCCACCGCCATATCGAGGGTGACGCTATCCTTTTCAACCCCTTTGGGTAAAGAGACTCGCTTGGGTTTTTTATTCTCCTCAGACTCCTCACCCAACTGCACATAGGGGCCATAAGGGCCGATCAACATCGGTTCTCCCGTTTCCGGATGTAGCCCCAACTTCTCTGGGCCTTCTGTTTTTTGTAGAAGCAGTTCTTGCACCAACTCAGGCGTCAGATCAGCCGGAGTCAAGTCTTGAGGAATAGAAGCCGTAATCACCTCATCCCCATTTTCCGCCTCAATATACGGCCCAAACTTGCCGATACAGACCCGATAGAGAATACCGTCGGTTTCACCCCCGAGTTTTTCGAGTTCAATCGTCCGAGCAACTTTTGCCTCAATTTGGCTTTCCTGTTCCCGAACTTGTGTATCTAAACCCGCCTCTCCAGAGTAAAATTTCTGCAAATACGGGAGCCAACTGGCTTCTCCGGCAGCAATATCATCAAGCGTATTTTCCATGCGGGCGGTGAACCCAATATCCACCAAGTCGGGAAAATGTTTTTCGAGTAAATTCGTGACGGCAAACGCCGTAAAGGTTGGGGTGAGAGCGTTTCCTTTTAACTGAACATAGCCGCGATCAATAATTGTCCCAATCACACTCGCGTAGGTACTTGGCCGGCCAACGCCTTCGCTTTCGAGGGTTTTCACCAAAGATGCTTCTGTAAACCGAGCCGGAGGTTGGGTTTCGTGGCTGACGGCTTCTAGTTCCTGACAGTTGGGATGATCGCCTTCTTTGAGCGGGGGAAGTAACACTTCTTGGTTTTCTAAGGCTGCATCGGGATCGTCGGACCCCTCAACATAAGCCCTTAAAAAGCCCGGAAAATCAATCCGTTTCCCACTGGAACGAAAACCTGCATTTTCGACTTTCAACTCGACTGCAATATTGGTTTGGCGAGAGTCTGCCATTTGACAAGCCACAGTTCGCTTCCAAATTAAATCGTAGAGTTTGAGGTCGTTGGCTCGGAGATCGGTTTCTTGGGGTGTGCGGAAACGGTTTCCGGCTGGACGAATGGCTTCGTGGGCTTCTTGAGCGCCTTTACTTTTGGTTGTGTATTGGCGAGGTTTAGGGCTGAGGTAGTTTTTGCCATATTTT